>CAYZPW010000045.1:0-15841 GCA_964480475.1 uncultured bacterium
TGGCGAAGTCTGCTGCCTTTGGGTTAGTAGATTGGCCTCTCACCAATTCGGACAATCACAGCTTTCAGGACGCACACCCGCCGCGCTCCAAGAGCACCCGCCGGGTGCAACTCCTCAGCCAAACCTCGCTGCCTCAATCGCCTTCCAAATTCGTCAAGCTGGTCAGACCCGACGCATCCACTGATGGCAATCTGATTTGTCAGGACCATAGCCGCCTCCTTGCGTTCCGGCACCCCTTGTGCTAGAGTTGCGTGTGGTTTTGTGATCGCATGATGGGTGTTTTGATTGAGATGAAGTGAGGCGGGTTATGATTTTTGGCGGCGGGAAAAAGGCTTCGCAGAAGGAGCTTCGAGGCAAGATTGAGGGTATTCTGTCCATCTTGGAGGAGATGGCGCCCGGCGGCGAGGCGCCGAAGGAGAGCGCTGGCGACGCCGGCACCGACGGGCAAGCGGTCAATACTTGGGCCTCGATGGCTCCGTTAAAGAAGATGATCGAGGATATGCAGCGGCGCACGACCGAGATGGGGTCGGCGCAGCAGGGGCTCCAATCGGAATACAAGAAGTTCGTCGATGATTGCCAGGGCAGGGACGACCTCTCGGCGGGCAGTCGTTATCAGCTGGCCAGCGACTTCTTCTCGTTCCTCGTTGCCGAGAGCGCGAAAGGCCGAAAGGCGGTCGAGTCGCTTGGGCACGATTTCGCCAAGCTCTTCGAAGGCCTCGACAAGTATGCTGAGTCGGCGAAGAGCGGTCCCGGCGTTTCTAGTGGGGACATCTCTGAACGCGTGGACAGGCTCAGACAGGCCGTGATGGAACTTGCATCGTTCCTTTCCGTTGACGTGACGGGACCATCCGAGGAGAAATCGGCGTAAACGGCGAGAGGCTCTGTCCGCAGATTACGCAGATAACACAGATTGAGGGTGGAGGAAGCCTCATCACCCCGGTGAGTGTTTAGACCTGGGACTTTAGACCTTCGACTTGATCGATCCACGAAGGGCACGAAGGAAGAGCAACCTGGAACTTGGAACTATAAACTTTGGACCTTGGAGCTTGGACTTCTGGCCAGCGGCAGAAACATCCCGAGAACCGCCCAGAACGCGAAGCTCGGCGAGAACCAGAACAAGCCGTCGTAGGCGAGGCAGTTGACACCAAAGCCGAGGATTGCTACACAGACGGCCCAGACGTAGTTGTTCCAGTAACGGTCGCCCGCGGTGGCCTTCAGCGCCTTCAAGCAGGCCCGCACGACTAGCGCGACGAAGATGAGGAACGTTAGAAGGCCCAGGATGCCAGTCTCCGCGAGTATCATAAACAGGACGTTGTCGGGAACCTTGTATATCCTCAGCGCCACAGGATTCTTCTGGTAGTAGTCATCAAAAAAGGGCTCAAAATTGCCTATGCCTATACCACACAACGGATGATCACGGAGCATCCTCAATGCGCTGATGGCACCATCCACCCTCTGGTTGACCGAGTAAAGCAGCGTGTGGTCCAGCCTCTCGCCCGCCAACTTGACGATCTCATCCTGTGTTAGGTTGCCCTCCCGAATCAGTTTATCGACCTCTTCGACATCGGCGAGGTACTGCTTGTATTGCGGCGTAACGACGATCACCGAGACTGCCGCGACGACGGTACCAGCCACGCACAGCACCAAGATCACCCACTTGTATTTGCGGAGGAAATAGACCGCCAGCGCAACAACCAGCGCAACTAGGCTCCCGTAGGAACAAGCATAGACGAGGCTGATACTGAGAACTACGACAGACGCGACTGAGAAGATGCGCAGCGACTTGTTTCGCTTCTCGTAAAGCGCAAAAAACAGGGCGAGCGGGAGGCATAGGACGAGGAAGGAGCCGAGAACGCTGGGGTCAATGAACGACGACGCAATCGGCATGCCGAACGTGTATTCGACGTAGATCGGCGCGAACGCTCTGTAAAACGTGTCGAAAAGGTAGTTGTGGTCAAGAAAGCCCTCGATCATGCCGTGAAACGCGACCCAGAATGCGGCAATCAAGACCACAATCGTGAAGCGCCTCGCAGCGCCGAGGTTGGGTTTTCGGCTGAGAATCCCCCTGCCAAGCATCATGAAAAGCGCCGCTGGGGCAAGGTAATAGATGACCCTGAGCAGCGCATGGTCCGGGAACCCAGCGTTCTTGCACGACAAGACCGCAGCTCCGATGAACGCGAGGAAAGCCCATTCAACGGGCGAAAAGTGAAGCATTCTGGGACCGATGAACGTCGCCAGCAAGAGCACGAGAAGAGCCAGTATAGTCTCTGGCAGCAGGATATGGACGCCGGCGAGCGGAAACTTGAGATAAGGGAAGAAATCGAACGGGAATATGGCATTGGCGACAAAGGCAATGGACAGGCCCCAGAAAAGGACTTGCCAGCTCGCACGTCCTGCCCATCCGGCGACCTCCCAATTCTCGGCGCTCTCCCCTTGCTCCGCCCTGTTGGCGTTCAGAGCGGCCCGGACATTCAGCACGGACAAGATGAGAACCAGCACCAACGGCAAGTAAGCTACAAAGACGCGCTTGTTGAGGCCAAACCACTCTCTGTGCGGCGTAAGGAGCGACAGGATTTCGGAACTGGGGAAACTGACGAAATCTATCCCGACGGGTTTAGAAAGCTCGGGCAGAACGAGCTTGAGTTCCGCTATTGCTCCTTGCCACTTGGGGTTCCCGGCAAGGTTGAGCGTTAATTGCTGCCGGACATCACGACCGGCGAGGTACTTCAGATTAAAGACGCCGCTCTCGCTTCTTTCGGGGCTGAACTCTTGGTTCTGGGTGCGCCAGAAAATGATGACCTCATGCCGCTCGATGTCCGAAAAACCGACGCCGACGTCGATGATCGGCGACCAGGCGGCCGAGACCTCACCCGGCCTTAAAAGAAACGCGATCGCTGAGCTAGAGGCTGACGGTTCAATGATCAGAGCTCCGTTTGAGACACCACGGAAGCTGCCCTGGACTACGTGGAACTCGCCCGAGCGCTCTTGCGGCGGAAGAGAGAAGTCAAACGAAATCGATTGACAGCCAAGTCCCGCAGAAAGGCTCAAGACGGCCAAGCTCGCCGCAGCAAGCAAGGTCAGAAATGAGCTCGCAGGTCGGCGCGTCGCTACATAGTATGAAACCACTTTGTAACTCTCCTTAACGAGCCTGAACCGGAGCGAGTTTCAACTGGCATTTACTTGAGGCAATATACCAACGGCTCAAAGAGCGTTCAACCATTATCGCTTGAGAGGTCTCCGTAAACCGGAAACGAGAGAATCCTCGTTCGCGGCGAACTTCGGCGGACAAGAAGGCGAAGGAGCAATCAGGCGAGACTCGTTGCAGAGGCTCAATCCGGTCCGGCAGAATCCGAGCGTCGATTCTACGAAAGCCGCTCAGGCGAAGCGCTATTGACAAGACGTTGACAGGAGGCAAACATCTTTTGCGAAGGGAGGCAGAACTAGAAAGGAGACATTAAGACTATGTCGAAGGTCCTGATTGTAACGACGGAGCTTCTGCCGACGCTCCCTTACCCAACAGTGGGGGGAAGCCAACGAACGTACGCGCTGGGCGAGCCCCTCAGGCAAAGGGGGCATGACGTGGTTTACTCGGTTCCACTGGAGCAGCTTCAGGGAAAAGACGGCGTGCCGCAGGAGCTTCTGGACGTGGCCCATTCTGAGGTCGATATTGAAAAGATCGTTGAGCGTGTGTCGCCTGATGTGCTGCTATTTGTCGCGCCGTACCTTGCGCGGTTTGTCCAGAACACTCAGGTCCCAACGGTCATGGATTTGGCCGCTAACGTGGAGCTGGAAGCGGCATTTGCCTCCCAGGAGAACCTGGCCGACATCCTGATGGGCCGACTCGACCAGTATCGAAAGGGAGATTTCTTCATTCTCGGCAGCCCGAGGCAGCTTTACTGGTATTCGGCCTTTCTGATGCTTTCCGGGATTCACGTAGAGAACGACTATTTCGCAGTCATTCCGATCTGCTGCTCTCCAGAGGAGCGCCGCATCCCAGACCGTCCTGGGCTGCGTTTCCTGTGTGCCGGGATGTTCTATCCGTGGCAAGACCCTTTCGAGTCACTTCAGGATGTCTTGAGCACGCTTGAGGCAAGGCAGACGGGCGAGCTTCACATCTTCACCGGTCGCGAGCACCCTGGTTGGAAGAGCATTTCATCGCAGCTTAAAGACCCGCACGTCAAACTCGAAGAAAGCGACAGACTCTCGATCAAGGACGTTCTCCCGTTCAGCCAGGCAATCGACGAATGGGCCAATTACTCCTGTGCTGTTGACGTAATGAAACCGAATCTCGAGCGCTTCTTAGCCAATCCCATGCGAACCACCACCTATTTGTGGCTTGGAATCCCCGTGATAATATCCGACTTCTATTGGATCTCTGACACGGTCAGGAAATATGACGCTGGATGGCTCGTCAATCACAACGACAAAGGCGCGGTCAAGCGGATTGTCAACAGCATAATCGACGATCCGTCAATCCTTGATCAGCGTGCGATCAACGCAAGAAGGCTTGTTGCCGAGGAGCTTACTTGGGACAAACATATCGATGCCCTGGATGAGTTCTGTCGCGCCCCGCGCAAACTCCCTAAATCAGCAAACCTAGTCAGTACCGTTGCGGGCGAAATCGCAAGGATGTATGCTGAAACCCTTGCCATTGCGAAGGAGATTGGCCGGGTTCAGGCCGAGGTTGACCGCTGCCGCGACGAGGCGAACAGGATCGGGAAGGAATTGGAGGGCAGGGACTCGGAGGTCGCGTATTTGAAGGGGCGTATCGACGACATCCTTAACTCCCGGACCTGGCGCACCGTTCAGTTCGTCAAGCACAAACTGCTGCGGATCAGGAAAGACAAGCCTAAAGACCAGAAAGAAGCCTGAGAAGCACCTCGCTCATCGTCACGATATCCAGCGCATTGTGGTGGATGATGTCCTGGATTATCTGAATGTCCTTCGTCCTGACAAAGTCGTGGTAAGCCTTTGGAATCAACTCGCCGGGGATGTCCCCATGCCGCACCCGACGGCAGACCCGCGCCTCAAGCGTCTGAAGCTTGCAGTTGGGGAACTGGCCCTTGTATCTCCGACGCGCCTCGTGCAAGAGGTCAAGATGAAAACCGGGCGCCGCGTGTGGAACACCATGATAGACGGCTCTGTCCTTCAGAAACGGGATGTCAAACGACTTGCCGTTGAAAGTTGTTACGGCGTCGTAGTCCGCCAGTTTGCCCCAGAAATACTCAAGCACGGGTTTCTCCTCGGAGTAGTCCCGAGCCAGAAGCTGCTCCAGTATCATTCGATTGCCCTTCAAATACTGCACGCCGACAAGAAACACCGGCGCCGCTGACAGGCCGCAGGTCTCAATGTCGAGGTAGAGCAACTTGCGGTGGTCCACCTCGCAGAACTGCCGAACGTTTGGGTGGAGCGTTTCAAGATCAACGCCTATCGCGCCTCGTTCAAAGACCAAGCAATAATGGGAGACGAATCGCTCGGCCGCCCGCCAGATGTCGGACAAATCCCGCCTTATGAGGAGGAACTTCCCGTTCTCGGTTTCCACCTCCTGGCCCGGCAGCTCATCCGGCGGGTCGATGAACTCCGTCCAGGATTCGCGGTGGCCCTTCGGCCTCAAGACCGACCGCTCGGGCAAACGCTCGCCCTTGGTGGCCCTACCGGCGGCCGATTTGAGACGACTGCGATTTAGCTCGCCCAGTCGCTTTAGTGATTCCTTGCTCAGCTTCGACATCGCAGACAGCAACCTCTCATTCAACGCTCAGAGCGATCGATTCCGAGCTCACCGAGGCGACCCGTCCATCGATGGACGCGTGAACCGCCGCGCCAAGTGCCCCTCGCCTGACATCAGCAATTAGATCGCCTTTTTTGACGTGATCGCCGACGGATACTATCGCAGTCGCCGCCTCGCCAACGTGCTGCGTCAGCGAGACGTTTACCTCGTTGACCCGTAACCGACCTGTGTACTTTGGCGGACTCGCATCGTAACGAGCAACGCCCAGCCTGGTCTTGAGGCGCGACGTGGGCAGGCGCCGGTCCTCGTATTCTGGCCGCGGCTCAAACTCCAGCCTATCAGTTCTTGGACGCCGATACCTCTCCTTGAGAAACACGTTGACGCGCCTGGGCGATATCTCAAGAGGGCAGGCATAGAGCGAGCAGATGCCGCATTCCGAACAGTAGTGCGATTCAGCAAAAACACCGTCGGACAGCGACAACTCAAAGCCCACGCGACGCATCATCAAGTGCGGGCGCAATCGATGGCCCAATAGATAGCGCGGACAAAGCTCCGTGCAGAAATTGCACTGGTCGCAGACCGATTTAGCGATTCTGAAGACCCTCTCAAGCGACGACGATCTCTCGACTATCGGCCTTGAATCCTCCGGCAAAACGACGATTGCCGAGGTCGTCTTCGACACGTATGACCTCTCCGGGTCAACCACTTCGCCCATCATGACGCCGCCCTCGAGCACTGACAGGCCCTTCAAAGACGTCAGGCCGCAAGCGCGAAGGAGCTCGCTGAACGAGGCGCCAATCGGGGCGGATAAGACCAAGGGCCGTGGAACCTCGCCACTGACCGAGACCATCCGCGCCGTAACAGGTATGCGTTCCACCGCCCGCGCCACGTTGTAGAGCGTCGCAACGTTCTGTACAACGACGCCGATGTCTATGGGGATGCCGCCCTGCGGGACGATTCGTCCCGTCGCCTCGTAAGTCAACACGAACTCGTCGCCTACGGGATACACGTCCGGAAGCAGCAGAAGCTCGATCGTGCGATACTCCGGGGTGGCCAGATGCATTCTGAAAAGCGAGACCTGTTCGTCGTATCTGCGCTTGAGGGCCAGCACCGCTCGCTTGGCCGAGGTTGCCTGAGCAGCAATCAACAGGCCATCCAGAACCTCTTTCCCGTGAAGCGCCATCAACGCCTGGTCGCTATAGCAGAGCGCGTCGCACTCCGCGCCGTTTGCGATGAGTACATCGGCCTTCGCCGAGAGCTTCACGTGCGTCGGAAAGCCCCCGCCTCCGGCACCGACCACACCGGCTGCCCGGACTCTCGCTATAGTCTCATCTCTGCTCGCCATTACTCTGTCAAAAGCCCTCGTCCATTCACAGCACCAAAAAGCACCACGATCTGCGGTAGAATCATACTCCAGAATGACTCAGACGCAAACTCCGGAAACTAGTTTTTTGACATCGGGAGGCAACACAGCGTCGTCTTGTGATTCGATCAGCGCCAAGACCCCCGGATGACCCCACGCGGAGTCATCCTTCCCGCGCGAGCTGCTGCGCGTCGGTGACGAGGCGCCCGACCGTTTCCTCGGCAGGACCGCTAGCGTAGCGCTTGCCGCCGCGGAAGAGATTCGCTGTGCCGTCGTCCGAGAACGCCACACCAATGTCCGCCTGCCGGGCCTCGCCCGGCCCATTGACCTCGCACCCCATGACGGCAATACTAATCTCTCCCTTCAAGCCTGACAAGCGCCGCTTGATGACCTCAAGGTAACCCATCAGATCGACCTTGCATCGGCCACAGGTGGGGCACGCCACGAACTCGACCCCGCGCGGGCGCAACCCAAGCACCTTGAGCAACGTTATCCCAACCTCGACCTCGTCCAGCGCGCTCGACGAAAGAGAGACCCGAATCGTGTCGCCAATGCCATCTAGAAGGAGCGAGCCGATGCCAACTGCTGATTTGAGTCTCGCCTCAAGCCCTGAACCCGTTGCGGTTATCCCCAGGTGAAACGGGTAGTCGCACGTAGCGGCAACCTTGCGACAGGCGGTGACTGTCTGGGCAACGTCGTGCGATTTCAGGGACAGCTTGACGTCGGAGAAGCCCCAAGCCTCGAACTTCTGAGCGCACATCAGAGCCGATTCAGCCATCGCAGCCGCCGTCGGGCCACCGTGCTTCTTCAGCAGGAACCGCTCCAACGACCCGCTGTTTATCCCGATCCGTATCGGTATCCTAGCCGCCAAAGCCGCGTCAGCAACCGCCCTCAGATCGCTGTCTCGCCTCATGTTCCCTGGGTTTATCCGCACCGCATCCACCCCACCCGCAATCGTAATCAGCGCCAGCCTGTAATCGAAATGGATGTCTGCCACGACTGGAATGGGGCTTTGCTTGACAATGGCCTCAACGGCTCGCGCGGCCGACTCATCCGGAACCGCCACGCGAACGATGTCGCAACCCGCCGATGCTAGCGCACGGGTCTCTTCAAGAACCGCTGTTACGTCCGAAGTCGAGCACTTGGTCATCGACTGGACCGAGACGGGCGCCCCGCCGCCGACCTGAATGTCCCGAATCATCACACTTCGGGTCTTGCGTCTGGGGTTCCAAGTTCTAAGGTCCAAGTCTCAGGTTCCAAGTTTGGTGTCGAAGGTCAGAAATCGAGAGCCAGTTGTTCAATGACAAGAGTTTCTTCTGCGTAATCTGCGGATCGCCTTTCAAAATATCTTACCGGGGTTCAAAATGTTGTTTGGGTCGAAGACCCGCTTGACCCCACGCATGAGCTCAAGCTGGGTTCGGCCAATCTGCTTCTCGAGGAAGTCAAGCTTCGTGATCCCCACGCCGTGCTCGCCCGTGATTGTCCCCTCAAGTTCCAGCGCGATCTCAAAGACCCGCCTAGCCGCTTCCTCTGCCCGTTCCTGCATGCCGTCAACCTCGGGGTCGTAAAGGATGTTCACGTGGATGTTGCCGTCGCCCGCGTGGCCGAAGTTGGCGATCACAAGGTCCATCTCGCTTGCGACCTCACCAATCCGCCCTAACAGGTCCGGTATCCGGGACGGGGGAACCGCCACGTCCTCGTTCACTTTACGAGGCGCGAGGCTTGACACAGCAGGGGAAAGAGCCCGCCTGGCCTGCCACAACTCCTCCCGCGCGTCATCTTCATCAGCGGATTCGACGGAAATAGCGCCGCACTCCTTGCAGATGGACTCGACGCGACGCCGCTGGTCTGCGAGCACCCGTATGGGGCCATCCGCCTCGACAATTAGGATAGCGCCCGCGTGGGTGGGCAGCCCCATCTGCTTGTATTGTTCCACCGTCCTGATGCACGTTGCGTCCATGAACTCCAGAGCCGCAGGGAGCATCCTCGACTCGATTATGCTCGCCACGGTCCCTGCGGCCTCCGCAACGGATGAGAACACGGCCATGATCGTCGTCTTGCCCTCTGGAAGTGGCACGAGGCGCAAGTTGATCTCGGTGATGATACCGAGTGTGCCCTCGGAACCGCACATGAGCCGCACGAGGTCATACCCGGCGACGTTCTTGACAAGTGTGGCGCCCGCGCGAATAGTCTCGCCCGTTCCTAGCACAACCTCAAGGCCCAGCACGTAGCTTCGGGTGACCCCATACTTCACGCACGTGGGGCCGCCGGCACACTCGGCCACATTCCCGCCAATCGTCGAGAACTCCAGGCTCGCGGGGTCGGGTGGGTAATAAAGTCCCTTGCTCTCAACCGCCTTTCTGAGGTCTGCGTTCACGACGCCCGGCTCTACCGTCGCCACAAGGTTTGCGACGTCAATGCTCTTGATGCGGTTCATCTTTGTCAGGCAAAGCGCGATGCCGCCCTTCGTGGGGAGGGAGCCGCCCGTGAAGCCGGACCCCGCGCCCCTCGGAAAGACCGGTATCCGATGTTCGTTCGCGAGCTTGACTATCTCAGCAACCTGCTGGGCATTCTCCGCGAGAACGACGACCTCCGGCTCGTACTGGAGCCGCGTAGCGTCATAGGAGTAGCAGAAACGCTCCGCCTCTCCCTCGCTGAAGTTCTCCCGCCCCACAATGCTTCTTAACGAATGCTTGAGCTTGCTGTCCATTACACGAACTACCTTACAATCGATGGTCCTGCTCGTTTCGAGCCTATCATAGAGAACTGTAGTTCACTCAGGCCGTAACGTCAAAGGCCGGACCAAAACTCGCGAAAAGATCGCCGAAGGCCTCCAGCTGCCGCGGCAGCGGCGCCGAACTGACCATCGCCTTTATGTCGGTCACCTTGAAGCCAACCGCCTGCAACCCGTCGGCCAGGCGGCCCGAATGCTCGACGATGAACTCCCGAACCGCCTTCCGCTCGGTCGCGAACAAGCAACTGATTCTGCCGTCGTTGACGGCCGCGACTGCTTTGATTCGCCCCAGCGCCGAAAGGTCGATGAGCAGCACAATCTGGCAGCGGTCGGGGTCTATCCGCCCGTCTTTCGCGTCCTCTTTCCTGGAGCGAACCATGAGCTCCGCAACACCGCTTTCGCCCAGCCAAACGACAGGCAGCTGCAAGTAAAGCTGGGCGCCTCGCTGCCTCAAGAAATGGTTGGCGAGCTGCTGGAACTCGACATTATCGTAAAGATCGGTACAGAGCGATAGGACCCGCTGCAAGTTAGTCCTGGTCGCAGCATCACGAATGCCGCCGCCAGAAACGCGCTTTGAGATCATCGCAACCAGTTTCTCCAAATTGGGCTTCAGCGACTTCTGAAGCTGCCGCTTGAGGAGCATGAATGGCGTGCCAAGCACGATCGCACGGGCCATCGAAGCCTCGTGCACTAGACCAAGAGCCCTCGCAAGCGACATCAGCCTCTCGGCAATCGCCGCGGAACCGGCCTTCTCCCCGGGGCCCAGCAGAGCCAGAATCCGATCAAGTATAGACAGTTCACTCGATTTGAGACCGCTTGCCGCCCGCAGCCGCGCCGCTGCCAGCATGTCAGCCAGCTTGCCAAGCGAGGCGTTCGACTGCCACGTCCGACCGAGCGTGCGCAGGAACTCGCTCTGGAGCCTTGCCTGTTTCGACAGAAGGCCAAGCTTTATCTCGCTGCCAAGCGTCTGGACCTTGGCGAATATCTCCTCGCCGGCCGAAAGCGCCACTTTGGGCCGGGCAACGATCTCGGTGCCCTTGAACGAGATGATCGCCCGCCCGTCGGGCAGTATCCTCAGCACCTTGCCCTTCAGCAGGTCGCCCACTCTCAACGTCAGTCTGGGCCGGACCTCCTGGTCCTTCAAGAGAATCCGCATCTGGCCCACAACGAGCTGGTCTATCGCGCTTATGAAGCTCACAACGCTGGCTCCTCAGTGTGGGGCCGGCTTCCCGGCCTGCCAAGCTCGTCTGGCAGGGGCACGAGGCTCACGATGATCGCTCCTCAGTGTGGAGCGGGCTTTCCAGCCTGCCAAGCTCGTCAGGATCGTCAACGCTGTGCCAGAGGGGCGGCGTCGCGAGAGTGCCCACGATCACCGATTCAGCGCCGGCCTTCTTGAGAGCCTTTGCACACTCATTTGCAGTGGCGCCGTGCGTGAAGATGTCATCGACCAACAGAACATGAGCACCGCTGACGGCCTTCCGGTGTGTTACCTTGAAGGCATTCTTCACGTTCTGTATTCTCTTCCGCGGAGAGAGCATGCTCTGGAACTCGGTCGCCCTTATCCGCTCCAGCGACTCGTATTGAACTGGCACGCCAAGCGCCGTGGCGAGGTGTTTGGCCAGAATCGCAGACTGGTTGAACTCTCGCTCCCGGAGCCGAGAGATGTGCAGCGGCACAGGAATCACCACGTCAGGCCCAGTGCCATCGCCGGCGGTGGGATGGTCCGTGAGCCGCGCCGGAAGATAACGGGCCAGCAATCTGCCAAGCACCTCGCCAATCCTGAAGCGCTTCCCATACTTGAACGCTAGTATCGCGTCGCGCATCCGGCCCTCGTAAAGAAACGTCGAGACTGCGCGGTCGAAATACCACTTCTCGGTCCGACAGACGCCGCAAACAAACGAGCTGAGACATTCCACAGCGCCGGGTTCGAACCTCGGCTTACCGCATTTCGCGCAGCACGCCGAACCGAGCCGCTGAAAGGTTGAGGCGCAACCAGGGCAGACAGCGGCGCCGGATTGCGTCTCCCCACAAAGCAGACATCCCGAGCGAAAGATCAGCTGGAATAAGGCCAAGAAAGGAGCCGCAATCGCCCGCGAAAGGCCGGCGCCTCGTCCAGGTTCAGAAGTCATGAACCCGACGTCCTGTCTATTGCATCGACCTTTTCGGCGACCAGGCTTTGCGGCATCGCCTTGATGAAGTACTTGAGCGCGAGCACGAGGATCACCAGGTCGTCAATGTATCCCAGACCTGGGATCGTGAAGTCCGGGAGCAGGTCGAGTGGCGAGAAGAAGTAGATGACCGCGAGCACTAGGATGGCCTTGGGGAGGAAGGGCGCTCTCTTGTCCCAAAACAGCGACCAGTAAAGCCTCGCGAAATTCGGCAGATGGAAGAGAAATGAGAAGAGACTCCCAGACCTCAAGACGCTGGATGCGCTCGAACCTCTGCCAACTTCCTTCGACTTCTTCCATCTGATCATACACAGACCATACCCCAAATCACCTCGCAGCGGCAAGATGCGTCATCGAGGCGTCATAAGCTGGCTGGGTCATAATTGCTTTTGTAGGGGCAGGCCTTGCGTCTGCCCGATGTACAGATGGCTGGTCTGATTCGCGCCCCTGGGCAACAGTCTTCGCGATTAGGACACAACCTGCCCGGGACGTTCAGGGCAGGCACGGAGACCTGCCCCTACGTCCAGACCGACCCCCATCCCAGGATTCCCGATTCGCTGAGTCTGGCGTTGCGACCGAGCGTCCAATGTGCCAATATGCCAATTGAGGCGTGCCGGATAAGTGCCTCGCAGGTTAATGGCGGCGCGATGCAGGATCTGTTGTGACCGGGGTTTGTAGGGGCATGCGACTGGGGGCTTTAGACCTAGATAGGAGGAATGGAATAATGCGTGGTATTGCTTGGGTAGCGATGATCGGAACGGTTACGGTCATTGTCTCTATATTCCTTGTGTTTATGTTCAGCGACTGGGCCAAGGACAGGCCGCCACCTGTCGCGCGACCGGCATCGGCGCCGGCAGGCTCTGAAGGCCCGTCGATTGCGGGGATGCGGCTGCCGGTGGACAAATCGGGCGAGATCGCCCACACGCCAGAGACGTTCGACATCGTAGCGACCGCCCTGTTTAAGAACGTCTATCGCCTCCTGGCCCAGCAGATATACGGCGACTTTGGGATCAACGAGGGCGTGTGCATCGACGTCGGCTCTGGGCCGTGCGGCCTCTCGATCGAGCTGGCCAAGATAACAGACCTTCAGTTCTATGCCCTCGACATCGACCCCGCTGTCTTCCCCATTGCGAGGCGCAAGCTGAACGAGGCGCGGCTGATGCACCGGTTCTCGCTCGTGACCGGCGACGCGCAGGACATGCCCTTCAAGGACGGCCTCGCCGACCTGATCGTCAGTCGTGGCTCGTTCCTCTTCTGGGACGACCAGGTCGCGGCGTTCCGCGAGGTCTATCGCGTCCTAAAGCCCGGCGGCGTCGCGTTCGTCGGCGGCGGTATGGGCCGGTTCCTGCCCCATGAGGACATGATCAGGATCGGCCGCGAGCTCAAGCGCCTCAGATACGGTCCCCGATACTGGGGCATGATCGCCCCGTCGGTTTCCGAGGTGCGAGACATACTCAGAAAAGCCGGCGTCCCGGCCGCCAAGTACAAGATTACTGAAGAGTCTGAGCCCGACTCCGGCTGCACCTGCGAGATGTGGGTGGAGATAAGAAAGTAGGGGCGTTTAGCAGCGCTAATGCAAGTTAACGGACGGCGTCCGCTTGTGATTCTGAGCGCGCCGTGCCAGGATGACGATGGTTGCGAAGTCCAGGTAGGACTGTGATGGACAAGAAAGCAGCGCGAAAAGGACGCAGGGCTCACTATAAGCAGTTGAGCAAGCTCAACAAACACAAAGTCCAGGCAAAAGCCTGGGCAGATGGGGAACGCGCAAGACACTAGCAGCGCCAGCGGAATCCAGCGCGGTCAGCAGCCGGGGAAGCACTAGGTTGCATCTTTGGGCTTGCTGAGGTGATCCACTTTTGGGCAATCCCCGCTACGGAGTCGACTTGTGGGTGCCTCTCCGTGAAGCTCAGCTAATCCCGATAAAGGGACAAGAAGTTTGCTTGAGGGAGTTATCTGTGGTGCGGAATACACATCCATCGGAGCGGCGATCAACGGTAGAGTCATGCTAAGCAGGTTGCCCGGCCATGTTGCTAAGGCAGCCTGGAAGTGTAGAGCCCGGAAACGATAGGCCGGAGTAATCGGTCGGCTCCCTGAAAGGGAGTTCGCCGCGCGGCGAACCCCGTGTGAAACGCGGGTTATCCGTGCAAGCCTACAATCCTAGCCCCGAATGGGCGGACAATCTCGTCGCTAGATTGTCCGCCCATTCGGGGCTGATTGTTTTTCCGTCTGTTCTGATCCGTTCGCCGCGCGGCGAACGGCTACTCACATTGTGCCCCTTCAGGGCATTGAGACGTCGCTCCGAGGCACGTCCCGTCCCTTTCGTTTTGTACGGACTTGCGAGCCCTGCTTGTTGACAAGATCCGGCACGGCGTTCATATTCTTACGGGATATGTGTGTGGCACCACGAAAAGAGGACGTTCTAGAATTCATAAAGAGCTGCTTTCGGCAACGCAAGATACTCTGGACATACCATTTGAACATGCGATTAGGACAGCGTCGGATCACGCGGGAACAGATCATTGCCTCGATAGAAACGTTGCAGATCATTGAGGCGTATCAGGAAGACAGGTACCTGCCATGTTATTTGCTTTTTGCCGAACACGAGAGTAGGGCTATGCACATCGTCGTGGCTGTGGACGAGCCCGGCAACAACGTTCGCGTTGTTACCGCTTATGAGCCGGACCCACGTCAGTGGGACGCCTCTTTCAAGATTAGGAGGAAATCACTGTGAGATGTGCTGTTTGTGGCTCCGAAATGATGAGCACGAAGACCGACCTTCCTTTCAAAGTTGGGCCATCGTCAATTGTCATCATCAAGGAACTGCCGGTTCAATCCTGCACAACATGTCGGGAGTTTGGCCTGGAAGACCCCGTCATGGAGAAGGTTGACGAGATCCTTGCTTCCGTTGATGAGTCGCATGAGCTTGAGGTCATCCACTTCGCGGCGTGATGGCCGACCGGTTGCATTCACTAGCGGAAGAACCCAGGGGTGCGCAGCCTCTGGGTCCGAGGCGAGCTCGGAACGTGCGAGCCGACCGGTTGCATTCGCCATCAAAAAGAGTCAGGCCCGCGGCGGCTCGCCGTCTCTCGGTCTAGTGGTGGTGGGTCTCCATGATGGGGAGCTTCTGAAGGACGAATTTGGCCTTCGTGAGCGCCTCGCCTGGTGACCTCATGAGCTCCGCCAGCCACTTGGCGACGTTGCGAGGCGAGGTGAGCTTTCTTCTGGACCTGTAGGCCTCTATCTTGCGCTTGTATTCGTTGATCTGGTCGATCGTGAGGTGCTGGAGGTGCATGTTGACGTTGCCGACCTCGCGGTTGAGGGCTGTGTCGAACTCCTCATACGATATCTCGTTCTTGAGAAGGTCGTTCTCGACGGCCCAGTCGTATATATCCTTGCCGGGCATTGCGGTGCAATAATAGACGGTCAAGTCGTCCGGCTTTATTCTTTTAATGAGTTGGTAGGTCATCTCTAGGTCCGCCAGGGTCTCCATCGGCGCGCCGAGCATTATGTTAGAAGTAGGCTCGATGCCGACCCTGTGGCACCATAAGAAGGCCTGCTCAACTGACTTGATATGAACGTCCTTCCGGTAGAACTGGAGTATCTTTGGCGAGCCGCTCTCCACCCCGAAACTAATGCACTCGCATCCGACATCTCTCATTAACTTCAGCATCTCCAACGTCACGGCATCGGCTCTGGTATTGCAGTGCCAGCGGAACTTGATTCCCCTTTCCTTCACCAGGTCGTGGAACTCGGTTACCCACTCGATGCCAGGCTCGGTGAACGTGTCATCTTTGAAATAGACTCGGCGTTTCTTGCCTGTCACCTCAAGAACGTATTCTAGCTCGTCA
>CAYZPW010000045.1:15851-25796 GCA_964480475.1 uncultured bacterium
TTCCTAACTACAGATTATTTGAGGTAGCACATTAGTTGCTGTTTGCGTTGCAGCCACGTGTTGCCAACATGCCGACCTCGAAGCACCAACCATCGGCGCCATTTATATATCTGTCGTATTCGACGACAGACCTATCGGGAAACGGGAGTGTATCAAGGTTCTGGATGAACGGCATGCGCTCGTTGACGATCATCTTGCCGTTTTCCTTATAGGCAAGGCCCTTTGCGTTCTTGCGCTCCTGTTCGTCGGCTGCGTCCAAGAAAGCCATAAGGGACAGTTCTGCCTCGCCCTGAAAAGCGTATTGGAATCCGTATTCGAGAACCTCGTGCGGCCAGAAGGTCGGGTGAGGACCGCCGGCAATGAAAGTCGCGTCGGGATTGACCTTGGTAATATGGTCCATGACTATCTTAGTTTTGCCAAACAAAGGCGAGGAGACCGTCATGCCCACCAGCTCGGATTCCGAAACGTCCTTGTCGAGGCAAGACAAGTCATGCCGGAACGTGAGGTCGTGGAACCTGACGTCGTAGTTCTTCTGCTTGAGCAAGGCAACCAACGTCAGTATGCCCAGCGGTTCGCCCAAGCCGTTGGCCTCGTACCACTTGTAGCGGGGATAAATGAGCGTTATTGTCCGAAAATCACCCATCGCCTCACACAAATCCTATCAGACACACTGAGCAAGATTATACATGAGCCCCGGTCGTGGCTCAGTTCTTCACGGCTGAGTCGGCGCCGGCCCCATCCTGGTCCGGGGAGCCCTGCGCGACTTCGTGCAGATCACCATACTCGATCAGCTGGTCAAAGTCCGGTCGCTGCCGCGGCAGAATCGCTATCTTCAGGACTTCATCCATCGTCCGTACGGGAATGAACTCTATCACGTCTTTTATAGCATCAGGAAGCTCGGAGAGGTCCTTTTCGTTCTCAGCCGGGATTATGACTTTCTTGACCAAGGCGCTGTGTGCCGCGATCGCCTTTTCCTTAAGCCCGCCAATAGGCAGCACGTTGCCGCGCAGCGTAATCTCGCCCGTCATTGCCACATCGCATCGAACCGGCCTGCCGGAGAATGCGGACGCGAGGGCAGTTGCGAGCGTGATACCAGCAGACGGGCCGTCCTTTGGGATCGCGCCCTCCGGGATGTGAATGTGAACGTCCTTGGTCTTGAACTCCTCCATTGCAATGCCAAGGCTCTTCGCCCTGGAGTGGATGAAGCTCAAAGCGGCCTTGGCCGATTCCTGCATAATATCGCCCAGGTGACCCGTGAGAATGAGTTTGCCCTTGCCTTCCGTAAGCAGGACCTCCGTTGTGAGTATCTGACCTCCAAACTCGGTCCAGGCAAGCCCGACTGCGCTTCCAACCTGATGCTCGTCGTCTCGCCTCGTCATCCGATACCTGGGCACACCAAGCAGCTTCTCGACCTCAGAGTCGGTTACAACTATTGGCGGCTGGTCCTCATCCTTACCATCATCCTCTTTGGCGACCTGCCTAGCCAGCTTGCGGCAAACGCTGCCGATCTCGCGCTCCAGATTGCGCACCCCAGCCTCACGCGTGTAATTGCGGATCATCTTCTTTATGCCGTCCTCAGTGAATTCGACGTTCCTGTCCTCGAGGCCGTTCTGGCTGAGCTGCTTTTTGACGAGGAAGTTCTGAGCTATCTTCATCTTCTCAAACTCGGTGTAGCCCGGAAGCCTGATTATCTCCATCCTATCCATGAGCGCCGGTGGGATCGTGTGTTGGATGTTCGCAGTCGTTATGAACATGACCTCAGAGAGGTTGAAATCAACGTCGAGGTAGTGATCAGCAAAGGTGTGATTCTGCTCAGGGTCCAACACCTCAAGGAGCGCCGAGGCAGGATCGCCTCGGAAATCTGAGGTCATCTTATCGACCTCGTCCAGTAAGAACACTGGGTTTTTGGTCCCGGCCCGCCGCATCGCCTGGATTATCCTTCCCGGCAAGGCGCCTATGTAGGTCCTTCTGTGGCCGCGAATCTCGGCCTCGTCCCGGACCCCGCCGAGCGAGATGCGAACGAACGTGCGGTCGAGTGCCCTGGCGACCGACTTGGCGAAGGATGTCTTGCCAACACCAGGCGGCCCCACGAAGCAGAGAACCGGACCTTTTATCTTCTTAACCAACTTGTGAACTGATAAGTATTCAACCACGCGGTCCTTCACGTGCTTCAGGCCCCAGTGATCATCCTCGAGAATCTTCTCCGCCCTCTCAATATCCAAATTGTCCTCAGTGGACTTGCTCCAGGGAAGAGAGACGAGCCAATCGAGGTAGTTGCGAGAAACTGTCGCCTCAGCCGAGATCGGAGGCATCATCGACATCTTGCGGAGTTCCTGGTCGGCCTTCTTCTTGACCTCGTCGGGCATCCCGGCCTTCTCAATCTGCTCCTTCAGCGCCTGGATTTCGTTCTTGCCGCCCTCGTCACGGCCAAGCTCCTTCTGGATAGCCTTCATCTTCTCGTGGAGATAGTATTCCTTCTGGGACTGCTCCAGCTGTTTCTTCACGTCCTCCTTTAGCTTGTCGTCAAGCTCCAGGGTCTTGGTCTGGGCGTCCAAAAGGTCAAGCAGCCGCTCAAGCTGCGACCTGATGTTGAGTATCTCCAAGAGCTCCTGCTGCATCTCACTCGGCGTCGAGAGATGCTGAACTATTGCGCCAAGTAGCTTCTGAGGCGACTCGATGCGGCTCGTCGAACGCGCAACCTCGTTGCCCAGCCTCGGATTGATCTGAACACAATAGGCGAACTTGTCCTTAACCTCATCGAGAAGGCGCGCGTAAAAACTATCTGCGAATTCCGCCTCCTCGATCAGCTCAACCTCGGCCACAAGATGAGGCTCGCGCTGAACGAATCGATTTATGGTAACCCTTCTGAGCCCAACGACGAGGACCTTCATACTCTCATCCGACATCACGATCTTCTGCTTTACCTTGGCCAGCACACCAACCTTGTGAATCCCCTCAGGCGTAGGATCGTTTTCATTCACGTCCTTCTGCATTGCGAACACGAGCATGTCCTCGTTCTCGCTGAGCGACCTGATCGCGCTGACAGACTTGGCCCGGCCAATGAAGAGCGGGACGAGCACATCCGTGAAAATGACCTTGTCCCTAAGGGCAACTAACGCATAAACGCGCTTGTCTTTTGAACTTGACACGGACTTGCTACTCAAAAACATACCCTAGATCCCCTACGAAGGTGTGTTAATATCCACCACCAATATAGTTCAGGACGCCACCTATGTCAAGCGCGAACGCCGCCTGATAACCCCGTTCCCGGACCACGCCAATGCGCCTACATTGCATATATCGAACATCCCGTCAACCTTCAATAGATTCGGCAACAGCCTTCGCAGAAGTCGCCATCCTCTGTTTGTATAACCGCTGAACGCGAGTGAGAGCTCCCATTAAAAACCAAAGCACCAAGGTCGAGCTCGCCCTTCCTGCTCGTCTTCGCCGGAATCCCACCCTCGTCTCTCTCCTTTCCTGTTCGGCAGCGTCGATCCCGCCGAGGCTCCTAAACTTGCACAGTTGACTCGATGTGCTACGTCGTGCCATCTTATGTCGCAGCTACTCATTTGACATAGACGCACGAGAGGATGCAATTGGTCGAGGTTGAGCTACTAGCTATTACGCCGGATGCTGAGGGACTGATTGAACGGGCGGCGAGGACCTGTCATCAGTCGAGCCTCGGCGTCGATGGCACGTCGCGGGCCAAATTCATCCAGAAGGTCATAAAGCTCGGGCATTTCTCGGTCCTGGAGCACGCCTCGGCCACATTCCGCATTACGGGCGGCTCGCGGGCGTTCTCGCATCAGCTGGTGAGGCACAGAATGGCCTGCTACTCCCAGCGGTCGCAGCGCTACGTCTCCGAGAAGGACTTTGGCTACGTCGTGCCATCCTCCATTGCGCAGACGGACGAGGCGCGGCAAGTGTTTGAAACGGCGATTGCGGCAGCCGGGCAGGCATATCGGCGCTTGATCGAGCTTAAGGTCCCGCGTGAGGACGCTCGGTTCGTTCTGCCAAATGCCGTTGAAACGGAGCTCGTCATGACGGCAAATATGCGCGAATATCGGCACATATTCAAGCTTCGCTGCCATCGAACGGCGCAGTGGGAGATCAGGTCAATGGCGATTCAGATGCTGAGGATTCTAAAGCAGAGGCTGCCCGCGGTATTCGCCGATTTCGAGGTATCTGAGGACGGCAGTTTTGCAGGAATAACACCCATGCCGGAGGGTTGATGAGATCAAACATGGGTCTTTCCTGCTGTAGTGGCGAGGTCTGAAGACCCGCCCGCCTACGTCAATCCCTGCGGATACGAGGCATCTTATGCGGCAATCAATTAGAACGGGCGGGTCTTCAGACCATGCCCCTACACCTGGCAACGAGCTATGACCCAGCCTGCCGATACTGACCCGGTCAAGGAACGACCCAGGCTCTGTGCCGACGTGATGCTGGGGCGGCTCGCCAAGTGGCTTCGAATACTGGGCTTCGACGTGCTTTATTCAAACAGTGCGACCGACGAGGACCTACTCGAGACTTGCGAGTCTGATGGCCGCACACTTTTGACGCGGGACACCGAGCTCGCCAGGCGGGCGGAGAAGGACATCGAGGTTGTATTTGTTGCCGGAGATCACATCAAGGAGCAGTTTGCCTCAATACGCCACAAGCTGCCGATTACCTTCGAGCCTCCCGCCATCTTCTCGAGGTGCATCGTGTGCAACACGCCGCTTAAGGCTGCAACGAGGGACGAAGTCGAGGGATTAGTTCCCGCGTTCGTCTTCAACACGAACAAGACGTTCAAGATATGCCCGGGATGCCAGAAGGTCTATTGGAAGGGCAGCCACGTCCAACACGCCCTCCGCACGGTGCTGGCCTCCTTCTCCGGCTTCGACAACCGAAACCGAGAGCCTCGGCTCCCGTAACATCTCTTGCTGGCTGCCGCAACAGGTCGGCTCGCACGTGCCGAGCTCGCCTCCAGGACACGTTGTCTGTGACCTGTGACCTTCAGCTGTCAATCCGGCCGCTTAGGTGTTGACGGGAGCTCGGACTCTGGCCGGTCTGCCAGGAAGCAGAACGGGTCGTCAGCAGAAACGTCGCCATAGGCCGAGAAGGCTTTCCCACGACAGCCTCCACAGACGCGGTGGAAGTTGCAGCTCGAGCAGTTTGGTGCACGAGGCGAGTTTTTGAGGCGCCGGAGCGCCTCGAATACCTCGCCCTGTTCCCACAGCTTCGAGACCCCCTCGTCGGCAACATTGCCAGCTGAAACAGGCAGGAAGGGACATGGCAGCGCCTCGCCATCCGCCCTGACGTAAAAAAGGCCGCTTCCCGCGACGCAGCCGTGGAAGAAGATCGGGCCAAGTGACCGAACGGCCAGCGAAGAAAGCCAATCCCTCCTGCCGAGCATCGCCCAATAAGTAGGGGCGCAGACAGGTTCGATAATCACCGTTGCGGCTCCTTGGAGCTCCGCAATCCGGCGGAGGCTGGTTTCATATTGCTCGGGTGAGAGAAGAATCTGCTCGTTTCTCTCCCCTCTGCCGCACGGCGCACAGAAATAGACCAGCACCACCTCTGCACCCAGATGCTCCGATAATCGGATTATCTTGGGCAACCATTCGTAATTCTGCTGCATCAAAGTGATATTTACCTGAAGCGGAAGCCCGGCCCGACGCGCGACGATGCAGCCCTCGATCGCACGTCTGAATGCACCGTCTTCGCCGCGAATCTTATCGTGAACAGCAGGACAGTGGCCATCCAATCCCACGGCCACGCCGCAAAGGCCCGCGCGCCTCAACCGCTTGGCCAGCACGGCATCGAGAAGCGTGCCATTGGTTGCTATGACTGGCCAAAGCCCCGACCAACTCGCATAATCGCACAGCTCGACAATATCCTCTCGCATGAGCGGCTCGCCGCCAGAGAAAACCACCATCTTGAACTCGGGTTGAGCCGCGATCCCCCGGAGTAACAGCCTCATCTCTTCCAACGAGAGCTCGGACTCCGCGCTATTATCGGAATCGGCGTGGCAGTGAACGCACTGGAGATTGCAGCGTTGCGTCACTTCGATGACGGGGTGCGTCGGAAACCCAATACAGCCCATCCCCTCGGAACCGGCAACGAGCGGCAGAAGGCTCTTGGCAGAGAGTAGCCAATGAGGCATGTAGCGCCACCGGGTCAGCAAGCCATATAGAACGACGGCCCCTGCCTGCCTGAAAAGCTGCGAGGGCGAGAATAGCCGCTTTCTTCTTCGATGCATTACGATTTTCGGCGCTCTTCAATTATGAGAACACCAGAATAATACAGCATCGGGCGTCGGAATTGACAAGCCTAGACACTACCGACGTAAGCCCGCTCTATCGACGGGCCTCGTCAAGTCGATACACTTGGCTGGCTGTCACTAGCCCCAATTCGGATCGCCATTGCCCCTGGGTCGCTTCCGTCTTGGATATTCGGAAGTCAGGGGGGTTCAGCGTTCGCCGCTCCCTTGTCCTCGTCGCCCCCCAACTTATCGTCCCGCCTCGAGGGTCCGGACCGTTCGGAGCTTGTGATGTCAGTGCTGGCGCCGCGTCAGGGAGGTTGAAGATGTTCCATCTGAAGCGGACCCACCCGGCTTTCCACCTCACCATCCCCGCGCTCCCACCGATTCCTATGCTCCATCACGACGTGCATGTTCGCGCCCGGAGGTTGCACATTAATTGTCATTGTGAATCGCCAGAGATAGGGGACCAGGTCATACCCAAGTTGAAGCAACGAAGACTCTATAGACCGCCGCCAATTAGGACCCATTATCCAGTGGCCACGTATGGACGGTCGTCTAATCATGCTATAATGCCCTGAGTAGAGGACCTGGACATCGATGCGCACCTTCATTTCCGCCTCAACTAACGCCCAGACGCCTTCCGTCTCATCGTACTCGAACCTGATGCACGCTTCATGGGGGCCCCGCCAGATGAGCGGAGACGGAACTATCTCGAAGGCCTCAAAGACCGGCCCCGCGATGATGTTGAGGGTTCCACGCTCCGTCATCGCGATGCCGAGGTGATGTCCGCCGAATGGCTCCCGCAGAATGAACCTCTCAACGGGGAAATCACCGATATAATAACGCTCTACGGTCGCCCCGCTCGGCACGAAGACATTGCCCATGAACGGCGTGGGCCTTGGCTGAGACCTGGTGCATTCCGGATAAAGGAAGCCGAAGTCTCCGTGGTCATCGAAAGTGAATAGGTACACATCCGACGAGACGGCCGGCCCCTCCCATCCAAACGACACCCTCTTTGTCAATCCAGTTTAATTGACAGGAGCCTCCAGGGACTCCTCAGTTCGCGTCCTGCCAGTTTGAGGTGTTCAACACGCGCTCATTCCGTCCCTCTCAAGCCCATCACCGGGACAGAGAGGCAAAAAAGTAAGGTGGCACAGGAGCTGGAAGGCCGTCCAGCACCAAGAGCTGATTGTACAACGACACGCGGTTGAACCACATAACCTACTCGACGGGGTGATCTCCCCCGCTGAAAAAGCAGCCATTTCAGCCAATGACGTCTCCCCATTGCGTCTGTGTCACATCGGTCTCCGACATCAAAAACGCCGCGTCGATCCTGCGTCGCCCCACCTAAAACGTGTAATATGGACAAAGTGCTGTGATGATATAAAGAACTGAAGTCAAGGGTCAAGGATGGCGGAGATACATGTAGGCACATCCGGCTGGTCGTATGACGACTGGAAGGGCGTTTTCTATCCTGAGGGCTGCTCCGGGACAAAGATGCTGCCATTCTACGCCCAGTATTTCCGCACAGTCGAGCTGAACGCCTCGTTCTACCGGCTGCCGAAGGCGGCGACATTCGAGGGCTGGAGAGAAAAGAGTCCCGAGGGGTTCATCTTCGCGGTCAAGGCGAGCAAGTTCATCACTCACACCAAGCGCCTGTTTGACGTGAAGGAGCCGTGGGATGCGTTTATCGCCAACGCCTCGCTATTGAGGGATAAGCTCGGCCCAATTCTCTTTCAGCTGCCGCCCAGCCTCAAGGCCGACGCCGCAGTCCTAAACGACCTGTTCAGCATCCTTCCCAAAGAGTTCCTCTATGTGTGCGAGCCACGAAATGAAAGCTTCTTTGAGGCGCCTGTTATGGACCTCTTCGGGAGGCATGGCATCTGCCTCTGCGTGGCGGACTCGCCTCGTTACCCAAAGAGCTTCGTAACCACGGCGTCCTTCGTCTATGTCAGGCTTCACGGCAGCACGAGCCTCTACGGGTCTAAATACACGAACGAGGAGCTTGCCTTCTGGGCTAACAGGATTCGTGATTGGCGCGATGGGGGCCTGGATGTCTATTTATATTTCAACAATGACTTCAAGGGCTTCGCGGTCGATAACGCCAAAACGCTCATGCAAATGCTGAACCAGTTGCCTTAGATACAAGCCATTGTCGCTCAGGTGCAGGTTACAGACAGATTCGGCAAGCACCGGGAGACCGTGCCATACGCTCTGTGGTGGCCCACGTAGTGGCGGCTCGTGAGCCGCCCTGCTCTGATATCTCCCCCCGAATTGAGGGCAGGCACGGGGACCTGCCCCTACGGGCCTCGCTACCGTTTGAAAGCGGCATTTCGGACATCTCGCCCTAATTGAATGCTGCCGGCGCTTTTCAAACGGGTCAGTCCCTCGTAAACTCTTTCGCCATGCGAAAGCTCGATCGAATAATCGTCATTGCCGCCGTTGTCATTCACTTGTCGTTCCTCGTGTCGCTCGGGCTTCATTTCGAACTGGTGTCCTGGTGGCCGCCGAAGGCGAAGCCGGAGGTTACGGTACGCGCGCTTTACGACAACCTGGCGCCGGTCGCGCTTGCGGATGGCCAGCCGCTGGGCGAGCCGCAGTCGATCACCGAGATGAGGCGGGCAAGGGGCGTACACCTTTGGGACAGGTTTTTCTACGATTCGACCAAGTATGAGGTGGGGTTCGATTTCTTTGGCCTATACAAGGGCGGGCTTGACCTTCTGCGCGGTGAATCGATCTATCAGGAAGCACGATACGATCAGACGGCGACGGTCTTCACGGACGAGGCGGTGCCCTACTACTGTCCGTACATCTATCCGCCGATCGTGTCGTATTTCATCGTTCCGTTCACGATTGCGCTGTCGCCGTTCAAGGCGTTCGTCGTTTGGACCCTAATACAGGAGCTCCTGCTGCTCTGGTGCGTCAAAATATCCAGGAACCTCTTCAAATCGCCCTGGCACAAGAGCGTCGTAACGGCGATGTGGCTCTGCTTTGGGCCGTATTACCTGCTTCTTTACATCGGTCAGACCTCGTTCGTTATCGCCACGTGCCTGCTAATTCTGGGCGCCTGCTACATCGCCGAGTGGAAGAAGGCCGGGGATTGGGCCTGGGTGGCGAGCGTTGCCTTGAAGCTGCTGACGCTTATCGCGGCGCCGATACTCCTGCGGTCCAGGCGCTATCGCGCCCTGATTCTGGCCTTCGGCATCGTTGTCTTGGCGTCGGCGCCGTATTTCGCCTTCCATCCAGCTGACGTGGGGTTCTTCGCATATCTTGTCAAATCACGGACGGTCGCTCCGTATGGGGGCGATCTCTCGCACTCGGAGGTCTCGTATTATCTCTTTGGCCGTGAAACGGGCGAGAAAGCCTCGAAGGTCTTCATGTGGGCCGTGATTCTCCTCTCGCTGGGCCTCACGTTTCTGCCCAAAAAGGTCCACTTTGTCGATGGCCTGTCGCTCTGGATGTGTACGTATTTCCTGGCCTACATCCGCGTCTGGGAGCATCATTACGTCATGATTCTGCCGATTTTGGTTCTTCTCTTCTTCTCCACCGAGAGCAAGTTCGTCCTCGCGATGTTCGTGCTGCTTGCTCTGCCGACGCCGTTCTTCCTATACAGCACCGGCTGGTCGCTTGCCCAGAACCTCCTGCACCACCTTTTCAAGCTCGTCCCCATCGCGATGCTCTACATATTTACCGCCAAG
>CAYZPW010000046.1:0-25606 GCA_964480475.1 uncultured bacterium
GGCCCGCCGTTCGCAGTTGTACCCATATGAGAAAGTGTATTACTGAAGCATCACCTCCTTCCGTCGTGCCCTTTCCGGGGGTCCCGGAAGCCAGTTGGCCCAAGACCGAACGCGTGACGCCGGTTTAGGCAGTCTCTCAACGTCTCTCTCTGACTCTTGATACAGATTTCGTCATCCAAGAGGATAATATCAGTCCCCAAGACCCACGTCAACAGAAAAACGTCCCTTCACGGGGAATGGCAAGACCAAGAGTTATCAGCAGCAATCACGTGATTCAATGAGCGGGAGGCAGTAATCACTAGGCAAGGCAGGCTGGAAAACCCGCCCACATCTCATCCGCAGCCTATGAAGAATACGGACTGGTGCCGGTCGCTCGGTCTCCATCGGCGCGTGCCCCTGCAAAGCCCAGACCAACAACGCTTTGGGGGCCGTGAGCTCGGCCCCTGGGCAACCTCACGGTACTTTGGTTTTGCGCCTGCGGGCCTCAAGCCGCTCCATCTTGGCGTAGGTGTCCTTGATCTTCTGGTCTGCTGCTTTGACCCACTCGGTATCTGGCGAGACCCTGACCGTCCTGTAGGCCGAGAGGGCGAGATGAAACTCATTCTTGTTGAGGCAGTCGTCCCCGATTTGCATCAGAGCCTTCGCGGCCCTCGGCAAATACTGATTGAAAGGCGTGTAGGAATGAAGGCAGTTGTCGAAGGCGGTAACCGCCTTGACCACGCTCTGGAAGTAGTCATATTGGACCTGCTCGAACTGCTCCTTTTCGGGGTCCGAAAGAAGGTCCCTTTCCTTCCGGGGAAGAAGCTTCGCATAGGCCCTGAAACTGCTCGGGATACTCGCCACCAGCGCATCGCCTCGGCGCACTTGGGCCCGCGACCTAAGAAAGACGTGCACCCAGACCGACGTGTAGATAAATGCGAACAGACAGACAATCGTAAGAGCGATCTCGCTCTTTTTCATCGAAGCCCTCTCTTCTCCGTGAACGCAAGCGCGCGAATTCAGGTCTCGCAAACCTACCCCAGAGGGGACCTCCTTGTCAAATGGCCGCTTTGGGTGACGGAAAGTCAAGAGTCGGAAGTCGAAGGTCACCGGCCGGCGGGTCAGACTCGAACCTCCAGCTTGGGCTCGTCAATGCCAAGCACCCGGTCCAGCGCCTCGCAAACTGCCTCGACAGTAATAGCCCGCATGCACTCGTAAGTGTGCTTGGCGCATTCCCGCTTCAAACACGGCGCGCATTCGACCCCGGACGCAATGACGACGTGCTTGTCGCCGAGGGGCCTCGTGGCCGCTGGATCGGTCGAGCCGAAAATGCCGATGACCGGCGGCCCAACAGCCGCTGCAATGTGCATCAAGCCAGAATCGTTCGATAACACAGCCCGGGACCGGGCCAGGACCCCGGCCGCCTCGAGCAGGGATGTTTTCCCAGCCAAGTCAACGCACTTGCTCGACGTTATCCCGGCGATGCCCGAGGTTATCCACATCTCGCTCTCGCTCCCCAGCAGGACAGACGGGATCCTATGGGTCCCCCACACGTTCTCGATGACCTTAGCGAAACGGTCTGGGAGCCAGCGCTTTGCGGGGCCGAACGCCGCACCTGGGCACACCGCGAGATAGCTTCTGGGGGCACGCCCACCCAGGGCCTCCGCCACCAGTTCACGTGCTCTCGCTTGCTGTTCCTGAGGAACCTTTAGTGTCGGAATCCCACTGCCCTCTGTGCTCATTCCCGCCGCTTGGAGCAGGTTCAAGTAGTACTCCACGTGGTGCAGGCGCCTGACCTCGGGCGTGACCCGCACAGGGCTCGTCAGCAGCAATCCTCGCCAATCGGTCGCATACCCCACCCGCTCGGGTATCCGCGCCGCGAAGACCAGCAGCGCGGCCTCGAACGCGTTCTGGAAGAGGAAGGCCTTCTGGAAGCGCTGGCGTTTGAGCGAGCGAATGGCTTGTATGAACCTATGACCAGTCGAGCCGCCGGACCCACGCCGATGGACGCCGATGTATGGCACGACACCCGCGACGCCATCGACCGCCTCGAATATGGGGGCCACCCGGGGCCTGGCGACAACGTGCACCTCCGCGTCCGGGTGGTGTTTGATTATGGCTTCCAAGGCGGGCAGGTTCATCACCGCGTCCCCCACCCAGTTGGTAGCCCTGACGAGTATCCTCATCGCAAGTCCCTCTTCTTGAGGTTAGGCGCCGCGAGCGCGCCGGGTAGCACGCGTCATTCTCGCGTCAGGTTGGATGCTGGTCTTGCTTTTCAAGTCGTCGTCATCCTGGGCACGACAATTATGACCGCTGCGGCGCCGCGCGTTTGGGTGCACGAAGACTCTCGTCCTCCCTCATCTTGCGGAGCACAGCGTCGAGTTTGAAGAGGGATTTGACGCGCTCGACCAACTTGTTCCACGCGTTCGCGGAGTAGTATTCAGCAAGCGGGATTACGATCTCCTTCGGAGGCATTGAGTGACCCCTGATCGAGATGGCTATGGTCACTCTGGCGCCGCGGCCAATCACAGACACAAGGCTGAGCAAGACGCCTGCCGCGGGATACAAGAACTTCGCCCATTCCCCAAGTTCCTTAAGGAAGACTGTGCTGGTAAAAAACAGGAGCATGCAAATGGCATACAGAACCTTCTTAAGCAGAAAGACCTGTTTGCTGGCAGCCAGTTTCGCGCCGCATCGGGGGCAGTTGGGCACGCCCAGCCTCGTCAAGGCGCTGGTGCACTTGGGGCAACCTACCCTGTAATGAACTCGGAAGCCATGAAGGTCGAAATACCCCAACCCCGCGGCCGCGACAGATGCCCTGGCCTTCGCGGCCAGCAACTTACTCCTGGGAGAGGGTGGCCTGCCCTTGTGCACGTGAAGCCCAAGCCTCTGACGGCTGATTCTAGGTTTTCGGACGGGAAGCCTCGATGCTCGAACCTCTGCGGCCACGTTCTCCCTGTCCCCCCAGGCGCCCGCAAAGAACTGTAGCTCGCCCGCCTTGACCCACTTGCCCCCAGTCAGCTCGTCCGACTTGATATAGAACCAGGGCTGGATCTCCTCGCGACGCGCCATCTGCAAGAGCGCGCCTCGTGTGGTATCGAGCTTTTTCCCCTCTATCTCGACCTTCATCCTCTCACCACACCAATGCAAATCATGCTGTCGCGCCGCCATCCAAAACGATCAGCGAACCCGTCATCCAGGAGCTCTGGTCCGACACGAGGAACACAGCGAGCGACGCGACGTCGTTGGGCATACCGCGGCGCTTCAGCGGATACAACGAATCGATCTTCGCCCTGTCGCTCGCAACGCCGATGCTGTTGAAGAAATCAATCGTGATGTCCATGATTGGCGTATCAACGTGCGCGGGACAGATGCAATTGACCCGTATCCCGTGCTCCGCATAGCCCTTTGCGAGGCTTCGCGTCAGCATGTGAACCGCGGCCTTCGAGGCGCAATATGCGTCGGCGCACGTGGCCGCCCTCAGCCCCGACACCGAGCCGATGTTCAGGATGGCGCCGCCCTTCTGATTGATCATATGCGGGAGCGCCGCCTTGCAGCACAAATAGACGCCCTTGACGTTGACGTCGAACATCGCGTCCCAATCCTCTTCCGTCGTGTCAGTGAGGTTCTTGCGGAAGAGAATGCCGGCGTTGTTGACGAGTATGTCGAGGCGCCCAAAGCGCTCGATAATGTTCCCGATGAAGCGATAGACATCGGCCTTCCGCGAGACGTCTGCGGTTTCAACGTAATGCCTCGCCTCGGTCTTGCCGAGCTCATCTGCGACCTGCTCAAGCGGTTCGCGCCGCCTGCCGCAGATGGCCACGCTTGCACCTTCCTTCGCAAATCGACACGCGATCGCCCGCCCGATGCCAGTCCCGCCGCCCGTTACTACCGCAATCTTCCCTTCAAGCTGCACTGCTTAACTCCCCTTTCAAGGACATCTTACATTTGACAAGACGGCATTTTCAATGCTTGAGCGAAGCCCGCGGAGAATCAGATTGATGACGTCAGGCTCGGAACCGGCGCTTCTGGAGTGCGGCGGGTGTGCGTCCTGAAAGCTGTGGTATGTCCGAATTGGTGAGAGGCCAACACACTAACCCAAAGGCAGCAGACTTCGCCATAGTAGCCTATGGCTACGTCGGCTGAGAAGGAGTTCGAGGTGTGAGCGTAAGCCCCGAAACCACTGTCGTCGAAGGCGCCGATGCCACGGTCGCTGCCGCAGGCAATTCGCCATACGGCGAATCGCGGCGGGCGCAGCGATGCAAGGGACAACCGAAGCGGTGCTGCGTCAACGGTTTTTGGGAAAGGAGTTTCCGCGACGCGGAAACGGGGCAAAAGGACAAAAGGCGAAAAGGAAAGTGAGCAATGTACCTTGTGTAGGGGCGCGGTCTGAAGACCCGCGCTCTCTGATTGATTGCCCGTTCAACGGTCCTACATCCAATCAGATCGGTAGCACCGGGCGGGTCTGAGACACCGCCACTACCGACGAGCACGCTGCGACGCATTTGCGCGGCGGCTACGTTATGGACTAGGACAATGCGCACGCCCCGGCGCCGGGTCTTTCCGTAGGCCGGCACCGTCCGACGAATCGATTCAAGATCGGCACCCAACCGTGATTTCAGGCGGTGGGAAAAGGGGTGGGTCAAAAATTGACCCACCCCTAAAGCATCGCTATTTAGCCTGTCTGCCAAGACTGCTCACTCCAGGGTGGGTCAATTTTTGACCCACCTCCGGGGCCGAAATCCACGCCTCAATCTGCACACCACGAAGCGGCTTCCGGCCCAAATGGACGTTATAGAGCGGTGTGAGGCGCGCTCGACGAAGTTTCCGGACTGGTTTGGCACGAATCCTGCTATGCAAAACAGCAGATGACTTAGCCCTGTTTCCCATGTCAGGGCGCCTCATTAGGCCAGTAAGAATAGTGGGAATGCTGCCGCGTGCCACAGGAATTTGGCCGTTTGGGGCGTTTTGTGACCGCTGGGAAAACATGGATGAAAGTCTTGGGTTTCCGGTGAGCTGGTGGCGCCCATTCGGTGAGAGTGGGCGCCCCGGCTCTCAAATTGCCGGGGCGTGTTGAACGTTAATGACGGGGCGAACGACATAGCCTAAAGGAGTCGCTTGACAAGTACATGGCTTGCGGCGCTTGACCATAGAAGCGTTCAGCGTCGCATAGGGGCGCGGTCCCAGACCCGCCCGTTGCCCTCACGGAGCCCGGGACAATGAGCTGGATCGCCAGCTGTGAGGCGCCATTTGAGGTGAACTGAGCCGAATGTGAGCGGTGACTTCAGCCAGGTGACCTGGATGCCCCTCGCGCCCTCACCCCTCCCTGTGGTATTCGCCGCGCGGCGAACGGCCTACACTGACTGACCTGGTCCGTTAGTAGAAGAGCGAGACCAGCCACATCAGCAGCCAGAGCAAGAGATTGGCCATGACGCCGGCGATGACGTCGTCGATCATGACGCCGTGGCCGCCGCTTATCTTCTGCACCCTTGAAAAGCCCGGCTTTGCCACGTCGAAGAACCTGAAGGCGAAGAAGCCAGCTATCAGGAGGCGCCAGTCGAGCGGCATGTAGAACATCGTGATCATCGCTCCGACGACCTCGTCGATGACGATGCGGCGGTCGTCCTTTTTGCCGGAGAGCTTCTCCGCTCGGCCCGCGGCCCAGGCGCCCACGAAGTAGAGCGCTGCGATGAGAAGAAGGTAGGCCCAGGTTGGCACGCCGAGCATGGAGGCCATGACGAAGATAAAAAGACCCGGAATCGTCCCGAACGTCCCGGGGATGATGGGTATCTCGCCGACGTAGAGAGAGGTTGCGACGAGGTCTGCGACGCGATCGGCCGTCGAGAGTGGCTTTTCGTCGATTGCCACGCTACTCTTTGAGCCCTTCGTCTTCGTCGAGCTCCTTTTCGAGCTCCTTGAGATACAGGTCCTTTTCGAGCTCCTTGGTTTCCGACGCGACCCTCGTCTCCCACTTCTGGACCTTGGTCGCGTAGGAGCTAAGGTAGAGATACGTGCCGAGCGTGAGCAGCGCCATTGCGCTCAGGCCGTAAGCGAGAACATCGTAGTTGTAGGAAAGCGCAAGGATCACGAAATCAAGGAAGATGCACAAGCCTATCCCGCGCCGGTTGGCGACTTTTGTCATTCTGCGCGCCTCGGTTGCTCTCATCCGAAGATCGAGCAGGTGCACCTCGTCTTTTTTGCGTATCTTTTGGGCCCGGTCATCGGCGAGCTGCGCGCCGATGAGCGTGTCCTGGAACGCCGCGTCGAGTTCCTCCTTCATTTCGTCGGCGGTCTTGCCGCCTTTCGGCGCCGGGGTTCCGGCGCGTTTCTTGATCAGGTTACCGTCGCGTTCCACGAACTCCTCCCCGCAGTATGGGCAGAGATATATCTCATCGGCACGCGAGTAATTGAGCTTGTTGCTGCAATTGGGGCAGAGTTTTTTCTCATCTTCCATAATCGCTTATCTCCAGCAATCTTGATGCAGTTGCAGGCGCTATAAGAGCATAAACGCCTTTGTAAGAAGTAAGTCGCTAAGCAGTATCAGTATCGATGACAGAACCACGGCCCTGGTCGTGGAGATACCGACGCCGCGAGTGCCGCCGGCCGTCGTCAGCCCCTGATAACAGCCAATCCCTGCTATGATCAGCCCGAAGAAGAAACACTTGCCGATGCCGCTCAGCACGTCCTCGGGGGTCAGGAAGTCGAGCGAGCTAGAGATGAAGTAGCTGGCCTTGATGTCTAGCTCAACGACTGCGACTATCATCGCGCCGAATATCCCGAGAATATCGCCGATAAGCGCCAGTAAGGGCAGCATTATGAAAAGCGCGACAATTCTCGGCATAACGAGCCGCTTCACTGGGCTCGCGCCCATCACGCGAATCGCGTCGATCTGGTCGGACACTTTCATCGAGCCGATCTCGGCCGCGATGCCGGCAGCGACTCTTCCCGAAACGATGAGCGAGACCAAGATGGGCCCGAGCTCCCGCGTGATAGCAATCGCTACAACCTTGGCCACGTAGGATTTCGCGCCGAACCTCACGAACGCCGAGCCAGTCTGGAGGCAGAACACCATGCCCGTGAAAAGAGAGGTGAGGCAGACGATTGTCAACGACTTGAGCCCGAGGCTCTCCATCTGCTCGATAATCGGAATCGCCTCGAATGGGCGCTTGAACAGCGAAGCGATCGCCCTGCCGACGAGGCTTATGCTGGCGCCGACGTATCTGATCGTCTCGATTATCCGAGTATCTAGCGCCTCAATGGTTGATGAAGACAATGGTCACCGCCTACGAGAATCCCGCGAATCAGGAGCAAATCTCAGCCAATCGCTTTGTCCAGTGCATTTCTGATCTTATTGAAGGGGACCACGCCCACAATCGAGCCGACCAGCTTGCCGCCCTTGAAAATCAAGAGCGTTGGTATCGCACGGATGCCGAACGTCACGGCTATGTTTGGGCACTCATCGACGTTTACCCGACCGAACTTCGCGGTACCCTCATATTCTACCGCCAGCTTTTCCACCATGGGCTCGATCATCTTGCACGGAGCGCACCATTCGGCCCACAAGTCAATCAGAACCGGCAGGTCAGACTGTAGAACCTCGGTGACGAAAGTTGCATCGGTAAAAGCGGCTAGACCTGACATCTTGCTCCAATCCTTGAAGAAAAAGTGAAAGAAAAAGTCATTGCCCTCAAGGGGATTTGAACCCCTGCCGCCGCCGTGAAAGGGCGGTGTCCTGTCCTGACTAGACGATGAGGGCAGTTTTATGTATTGTGTCTTAATATAGTAGTGCCACTTGTTGCCTGAGTCAACATTCTGCAGAGCGAGATGTTTCACCAGATCGGGTTGTCGTCCTTGACGAACACATGCGCCAACCTTAGCATTATGTAGATCAATTGGCGGCGAAGGTTGCCTTGTGTTTCCAAGATGGGAGATCGATTATGGCGTCAATTCGCCTGGGAGGCGCAGTGAAAGGGTCGTGTGTATGGGCTCTTCTCCTGGCAGCTCTGTTGGCCGCATCGCCGACGCTGGCCGAGTCCGAGCCCCAGGCAGCCTCGTTTGAGCCGGAGCCCCGGATGATGAAGCCCTCCGCAGTTATTGACGAGAACGGCCACGTAGTTATGGTCAAATCGAAGCTCCTGAACTGGATTGATGAGGACTTAGGCGAGTTCTTTGAATCTGGACTGCCGCTAAGGCTGTCCTTCAAGGCGGCGGTTTTTGAGGAGCGAGACTTCTGGTTTGACGCACAGCTAGCCTCAGCGGTGGTCAAGAAACAGGTCTCCTACGACCCAGTCAAGAAGTCCTATACGGTAATCATGTTGCAAGCCGAGGAGGACATTAGCCAGGAGTTTGCTGACAATAAGGAGGCGATGCAAAGCCTGCTAAACTTGGAGGCCGAGATACCGATACACCTTTTCATGGAGAAATACCCCAGGCGAACTTATTACGTTGGAGTGTATTGCGATGTAACCGCAAGCGAGGTCGATTTCCCACTGGGGCACCTGCTTTGGTTCCTGCGGACCGGTTACACCACCGATTGGTTTTATTCAGAGAACATCTCAACTCAAGTCTTGCAGAGCGACGGTCCCGGCAAGAGCCGGTCTTCAAGCGTGTCGGGTAAGATATCGAGGACCCAAGGAGGCGCAGAATGAAGGAACAACCAAAACCCAAGCCTGTGGTCGATCTGAAGGAAATGGGCAACCTGCTGCCCGGTGAGGCGCTGGAGGTCAACGAGCGGCAGACCAAGCGCGCCGGGCGCCGCAAGAACCTGATCATCGTTCTCGCCATTTCCCTTCTGGCAGTTATCGCGTCGTCGGTTATCGTCTATATCGAAAGCGGCAGCCTCATCGACAAGGAAAGCGACAGCGTCTCCGGTTTCGAGCGAGGCGTGTGGCAGGCGACGCTGATGCTCAACATACTGATAACGATGCTGTTGGTCTTCTTGATCTTCCGCAATCTTATAAAGCTCTATTTCGAGCGGAAGCAGAAGAAGATCGGAGCGAGGCTCAGAACCAAACTGGTCGTCGCTTTCGTAACCTTTTCTCTCATCCCGTCGATATTGCTTTACATGCTTGCGTCCGGGCTTGTGCGGGAGACGTTCGACCGGTTCCTAATCCCAGACGTGGAGCGCGTTTATCAGAGCGCAGTTGATTTAGCGGGGTTCTACCACGAACAGGATGTCAAGAGAGCGGAACGTCTGGCGACAACGGTTGCGGGACTTGTGGGGCAAAACGAGCTCCTTTTGGCGTCGAATCGCGAGGAGCTCAGGCGATTGATCTCGGAGAAGACCAATGAATATGGCCTCGGCGGTATTCAGGTCCTTAAGAAAAAGAAGGAGGTCGCCAGAGTCGGCGGAACTGAAACAGGGCTTAACGAGGCGGTATTCAAGTTCGACGATGAGCGAATTGAGCAGTTGCTTGAGAACGAAAAGAGCAGACTTGTGGAGAACCTCTCCGCCGCTGGAACTGATGTGATCAGTTGTGCGGTGCCGGTTAAGTCGTCGGACGGGTCCGCGCTGGGCGCGATTATCGTGAAGTATGTTGTCTGGCCTGAAGTATCATCGTCAAAGGAGCGGATTTCATCTTCGATAATGCGATACAGGCTGTTTTCCACGAAAGAGGAATGGAAACAGAGGGTCTATGTCATTCTTGTTCTGATTTTGACGCTTTTGATTGTTTTCGCCGCAACGTGGTTTGGGTTCTACCTTGCGAAGGTGATGACCCGCCCGATCGAGCGGCTGTTGGGGGGACTACAATCAGTTGCGAAGGGGGACCTGGGCGTGCATTTGAGCGGCGAGACGAACGACGAGATGGGTCTCTTGGTCAACGCGTTCAACAAGATGGTTGCGGACCTTAAGGCAAGCAAAACCGCCGTCAACAAGGCCGAAAGCCAGCTTTCAAGGTCCAGCCGGGACTACGACAGAAGGCGCCGGCACATGGAGGCGATCCTTTCAAACATCGCGACAGGCGTTGTGTCGCTCAACATCAAGGGCAAGATAACCATAGTGAATGAGGCGGCGCTCTCGATGCTCAATCTTCAGGAGGAAACGTGTGTTCAGCGAGATTTCAGGGAGGTGTTTTTTGCGCCGGACCTGCGGGAGCTGGGGAACCTGATTGAGGCGATCGTCAAGGGCAAACGCAGTATCCGGGAGCATGAATGTCAGGTTACGGTACGGGGCCAGAACCGCACGCTCCTGGTAACGCTGGCGCTGCTTAGAGACACTACGGACAGTGAGATGGGTTTCGTTGTTGTTTTTGAGGACCTCTCACAGCTGCTAAAGGCCAAGAAATCTGCTGCCTGGCGGGAGGTGGCCCGCAGGATCGCACACGAGATAAAAAACCCTCTAACTCCGATACAGCTTTACGCCCAGCGCTTGCAGAAGCAGTCCCGCAAACTCGGCGCCGACGACGATGGCTTGTTCAAGGAATGCGTCGATACGATTATTCAGGAGATCAACGGGCTGAAGCTCTTGGTCAACGAGTTCTCGCGCTTCGCCAGGATGCCCGAGGTCCAGGCCCGTCCCGACGACATTCACAAAACCATCAAGGACGTGCTCGCGCTTTACGACGGTAATCTGTCAAACGCGAAGATCCAGTTGGTGCTCGACGAATCCGTGCCGCGGACCAACATCGATGCTGAGCAGATGAAGCAGGTGTTCAGAAACCTCATCAACAACGCCCTGGAGGCGGCGAGCGAATTTATCACAATCGAGATATCCACCCATTATGACAGCGTGCTCAAAATCGTCCGAATTGAGCTGGCCGACGACGGCGCCGGAATCGACCAAGAGGGCAAGGACAAGCTCTTCCTGCCGTATTTTTCGACAAAGAAGCGAGGAACGGGGCTGGGACTTGCCATTGTTCAAAGGATTATCGAGGACCATAATGGCTATATTCGCGTTCAAGATAACGTGCCCAAGGGGACGAGGTTCATAATTGAGCTACCCGGGGGAACAGGCTGACGAGAGCGCCGCTTGGGCGCCTCAAGAGGCAAGGCAACCAAGGAAGATGGTGAGCAAAACGGACGAGCTGATACTAGTGGTGGATGACAACGCCACGATTCGGTCATCGCTATCGGCAGTTCTGTCGGATGAGGGCTTTGAGGTATCGGCGGTCGCGGACGCAGATGAGACCTTCGAGTTTCTAAAGAGGAGTGTGCCGGCGGTTATTCTCTTGGATATATGGCTTCCCGGCATGAGCGGGATGGAGGTCCTTGAGAGAGTCAAGAAAACGCACCCGGAGACTACCGTGATAATGATCTCTGGCCACGGAACAATAGACCTGTCGGTTCAGGCGATGAAGCTCGGGGCCTACGGGTTCATCGAGAAGCCTCTCTCACTCGAGAACGTCTTGCAGCAGATTCAGCACGCCCTCGAGTCGAGGCGCCAGAATCTTCAGATCCGTGCTCTCAAACAGAAGATCGGCCGCAAGTATGAGCTGATCGGCACGAGCGAGGCGATTGAGATGATACGCGAGCAAGCCGAGCACGCAGCTCCCTCGAATGGTAGGGTGCTGATAATGGGCGAGAACGGGACCGGAAAGGAGTTGGTGGCTGGGATGATCCACGGGATGAGTCTTCGCAAGGACGGGCCGTTCGTTGAGGTCAACTGCGCGGCGATACCCGGGGAACTGATAGAAAGCGAGCTCTTTGGCCACGAGAAAGGGGCCTTTACTGGTGCGACCAGGCAGCGCACCGGCAAGTTTGAGCTCGCGGACGGCGGCACGCTCTTTCTCGACGAGGTGGGCGACATGAGCCTCATGACGCAGGCGAAGGTTCTGAGGGCGCTCGAGGAGCAGCGATTCGAACGCGTCGGCGGGTCAAAGCAGATCAGCGTCGATGTTCGGGTGATCTCGGCCTCGAATAAGGACCTGCTCTCCCTCATCGAGGCGGGCGAGTTCAGGGACGACCTCTACTACAGGTTGAACGTGATACCGATTGTGGTTCCGCCGCTGAAGGAGCGTCTTGTGGACATCCCGCTCCTTGCCAACTACTTCGCGGAGCAGTTCTGTCGGGAATACGGCAAGAAGGCCAAGCGTTTCAGTGACAAGGCAATAGAGCTCTTGCAGTCCTACTCCTGGCCTGGCAACGTTCGCGAGCTCAAGAACATCGTGGAGCGAGTAGTCATAATGACCAGTGGCAAAACCATTGCAGCCGATGATGTGTTTGATCTTGTGCAAAAGCCTGTGGGCCGCATGGCCCAAAGCATGCCGCTGAAAAAGGCGAGACAAGAATTCGAGAAAGAGTATATCGTGTATCACCTTCAGCGAAATGAATGGAATGTGAGCAAGACGGCACAGGAGCTGAGGATTGACAGAACAAGTCTTTACAAGAAGATGCGGACTTACAGCGTAGTAATGCCCGCTGCAAGTTAGAGCTGAACGTTTCGGATAATGCGATGCAGACAATCGATTTGAGAGACCACAAGGGTGAGTCCATTATAGCAGACTTCGCGCAATTCAGAGTATTGCTTGGCGAGCTGTTGGACGAGATCGTGGCCGCAGTGACCGCCGATGACGAAGTCGCTTTCATAGGAATAAGGTCGCGGGGTAACCATTTGGCTAAGCGCCTCGCTGACGGATTCATGCAGCGCACCGGGCGTGAAGTCGATGTCGGGGCGCTGGACATCGGCTTCTATCGGGACGATTTCGCGGCTCTGGGGCTTCATCAGCCGCAGATCAAGGACAGCAGAATCGATTTCTCTATCGACGGCAAGACCGTCTTTCTAGTCGATGACGTGCTTTACACCGGAAGAACGATAAGGGCAGCTCTCATTTGCTTCGCCGACTTGGGCAGGACGAAATGCGTCAGACTGGTGGAGCTTATCGACCGGGGCTTGAGGGAGCTTCCGATTCAGGCTGATTTCCTGGGCTTAGGCGTCGAGACGCTTCCCTCGCAATGGGTTTGTGTGGAAGTTGTCGAGAAGGACGGCCAGGATAGGGCACTTCTATTCCCGTCTCGACCCAAGAGGAGTGCGGAGGGCAGATGAGAAAGGACCTGCTGGGAATCGCCGACCTCACGCTGTTCGAGGTCTCGATGATCCTTGACCTCGCCGAATCGACAAAGAGCATAAGCGAGCGAACGGTCAAGAAGGTCCCCACGCTGCGCGGCAGAACGATCGTCAACCTCTTCTTCGAGCCGAGCACAAGAACGCGACTGTCGTTTGAGATAGCCCAAAAGCGGCTTTCGGCCGACACCGTGAACTTCTCAGTATCAGACAGCAGCATCTCGAAGGGCGAGACGCTCGTCGATACGGCCAAGAACCTCGCGGCGATGAACCCCAGCGTGGTCGTAATTCGCCACGGCGCCGCTGGGTACCCCCACCGACTGGCTAAGCTCATGGACGCCTCGGTCATCAACGCTGGGGACGGTTTCCACGAGCACCCCACGCAGGCGCTACTGGACCTCATGACAATCCGCGAGAAAAAGGGTGAGGTCAAGGGGCTTAAAGTGGCAATCCTTGGCGATATAGCCCGAAGCCGCGTCGCAGGCTCAAATATCCTCTGCCTGACAAAAATGGGCGCAGAGGTTACAGTCATGGGTCCGAGCAGCATGCTCCCGTTGCACGTGAGGAGATTAGGCGTCAACGTCGCGCCAAATCTCAAGGAGGCAATCACGGGCAAGGATGTCGTCATGGTGCTCCGCATCCAGGCCGAACGCGATGAGGCGCCTCGATTCCCGTCGCTCCGGGAGTACAACCGCTACTTTGGGCTCAAGTTGGAGCATCTCAAATACCTGAAAAGCGACTGTATCATCATGCACCCTGGACCGATAAACCGCGGCGTTGAAATCGACCCCGAAGTTGCTGACGGCCCGCTATCAGTCATACTCGACCAGGTCGCCAATGGCGTGGCGATACGGATGGCTGTTCTATTACTGCTGCTTGGCGGGAGGAGTATCTATGAGGTTAGTGATTAAGGGCGGGAGGATTATCTCCCCGGGCGATCGCATCGACTACGTCGGCGACATACTCATCGAGAACAGTCGCATCAAGCGAGTCTCGAGGAGACCCATCGACATAAAGGACGCACTAGTCGTTCGGCCCGCCGTCGCTAAGGCTATGGCGGACAAGCCCGGGTTTACCCGACGAAGCTCTAGCGAAGTTGGGAAATCGTCCAAGAAGGCGGACGAGATCGTGCTTGATGCCAAGGGTCTTGTCGTGGCCCCGGGATTCATCGACATCCACGTTCACTTCCGCGAACCGGGGCGAGAGGACGCCGAGACCATCGAGACCGGCATGAAAGCCGCGGCAGCGGGTGGATTCACATCGGTCATGACAATGCCCAACACATATCCCGTCAACGATACTCAATCGACAACGCTTTTCATTCTACAGAAGGCCGCGAACATCGGGCTCACCCACGTCTTCCCGGCCGGAGCAATCACCCGCGGTATGAAGGGCCGGACCCTCGCTGCAATCGGCGAGATGGCCGAGGCGGGCATCGTAGCCATAACCGACGATGGCCACTGCGTAATGGACGGAACCATAATGCGGCGGGCGCTTGAATACGCCAGTGATTTTGGGGTCCGGGTGGTCTCGCACAGCGAGGACACCACGCTTTCCGCAGGCGGCGTCATGCACGAGGGCTTCGTCTCAACCCGGCTCGGGCTGCCGCCGATCCCGCAACAGGCTGAGACTGTCATGGTCTATCGGGACATCTCCCTTTCCGGGCTCACGGGCATCCCGATCCACATCGCGCACGTCTCGACCAGGGAGTCGGTCGAGCTGATACGGCGGGCCAAGGACGCTGGCATTAAGGTCACAGCCGAGGTGACGCCGCATCATCTCACGCTGACCGATGAGGCGGTTGAGGAGTCCGACTACGACACGAGCACAAAGGTCAACCCGCCCCTTCGCACTCAGGACGACGTCGATGCGCTGATCGAGGGCCTGCTGGATGGAACCATTGACGCAATCGCGACCGACCACGCGCCTCATACAACCACTGATAAGGAGCAGGACTATGTGGCTGCGCCGTTCGGGATCGTTGGCCTAGAGAGCGCTGTGCCGGTATGCCTCGACCGGGTTTGCGCCAAGAGGCAAGTCCCGCTGGAGCTTCTGATACAGAAATTCACGACTGGGCCAGCCGACGCGCTAGGTCTCAAGAAGGGAAGGCTGGCGAAAGGCGACGTAGCTGACATTACCATCCTCGATCCCGCGAAAGATGTAACCATCGATCCAGCGAAGTTCTACTCAATGGGCCGCAACTGCCCGTTCGGCGGCTGGTCGCTCGTCGGGGCGCCGGTGTGCACGATAGCCTCCGGCCAGATCAAGACGATCGATGGCAGACTTGTCTGAAGATAGCACCCAGGACATTCTCGCGGATGAGTGCACCGTTCATCGACTCAAGCCGCGCGGTAGCTTCTGCCGTCTAGTGCTGAAAATGCCGGCTGACTTCCCGAAGCCGCTGCCGGGCCAGTTCCTTCTTATCTCATGCCGGGCTAGCTCCGAAGGCTTTCTCCCACCCTCTTTAGAGATGCCCGGAGCGCATCTCGCGCGATTCACGATGGGGCCAGTTTACGATCGAGCCATGTTGCCCCGTGCGATGAGCGTATTCGACTACGAAAAGCCCTCCGGGGGAAAGTCCGGGCTGCTGATGCTAGTTTTTAAGGCGGTCGGACGAGGCACACTTCTTCTCTCGCAGGTTCGCCCCGGTGACCGGCTGAGATTCCTGGGTCCGCTCGGCAACGGATTTAGCACCCAGGACTGGAAGAGAACACTCCTCGTGGCCGGCGGCGTGGGCTTCTCCGGCATCAATTTCTTGGCCAAGGCGCTGAGTGCAGATGAACGGCCCCCGCTGACGGTGCTCGGCATAAACAGCAGGGGACAGAGCCCCGTGCGGCTCTCGCTAACCGAGGTCCCTTCTGTATATCGCTGGGCGCTTCCCAAGACCACTGAGCCGCTTAGACTCGTCGTCTCGCGACTGTTCGATAACTTCATCCCCTCTATCGTAACATCGATGTATCCAGGTGACGAAGGCGCCTTCTGCGGAACCGCGTGCGACCTAGTGGAGAAGCTATTCGACGCAAACCCGACCTATCCGGCTGACACAACGCTCGTGGGGTGCGGCCCCCGACCAATGCTGGAGGCGCTCTCCGACATCGCCAGGCACAAGCGCGTAAAGCGATTTCTCGTCGTCATCGAAGAACAGATGGCCTGTGGCCTCGGGACCTGCCTCGGATGCGCGGTTCAGACCCGCGAAAGAGCTCTCTCAGTTGAGGACAATGGCCCCGCAGAAGGGCCTCTCACCTACAAGAAGGTCTGCACCGACGGCCCTGTCTTCGACGGATACAGCATCGTATGGGAACACTCCCAGGAGTATCAGAATGGTTGAATTATCCCGCCTCGAACAGATCGGTCCATTCAAGTGGCGCCTGCCCAGGCGCTATAAGCCCTGTATGCGAGTGGACGGGGTCATCTTTGCCAGCGAGGACCTACTTCAGGGCCGCGGCGAGGGCTCTGACCCACTCGAGCAGGTCGCAAACGCTGCATCCCTGCCCGGCATCGTCCGCGCGTCCTACGCGATGCCTGACATCCACTACGGTTACGGGCTTCCCATTGGCGGCGTCATCGCGACCCTTGAGGACACCGGCGTTGTGACCCCGGGTGGGGTCGGCTACGACATCAACTGCGGGGTTAGGCTCCTCTCCAGCACCCTCACAGTCTCCGACGTGAAGCCCCACCTGCGGGACATCGTGAACGCCTTGTTCCAACGCATACCGTGTGGGGTCGGCTCCCGAGGCAAGATCAAGCTCTCCCCCTCAAAGCTCGCCGACCTCCTTCGGAAGGGGTCCAGGTGGGCCGTTGATCAGGGCTATGGCCAAGCTTCCGACCTGGAACGAACCGAAGCCGATGGGCGCCTCGATGACGCGAATCCTGACGTCATCAGCAGCAAGGCTATCCAGCGGGGACTCGAGCAGGTCGGGACGCTCGGCGCGGGCAACCACTTCGTCGAGGTCCAGTTTGTCGAGGAGGTCTTCGATGAGAAGACGGCGAACGCATTTGGCCTCTTCAAGGACCAGGTCACGGTTATGGTTCATTCCGGGTCAAGGGGCTTCGGCCATCAGGTCTGCACCGACGCGCTTGCAATGCTGGCAAACGCATTTCCCAAGTTCGGGATAGACATCCCCGACCGACAGCTTATCTGCGCCCCGACGAGTTCGCGTGAGGGTAGGCAATACATCGAGGCGATGAGCTGCGCCGCCAACTACGCGTGGGCCAATCGCCAGTGCCTCGGCTTCTGGGCCATTCAGGCCTTCGAAGAGGTGCTCGGCGTCGGCCCCTCTCAGCACGGCCTCTCGCTCGTCTATGACGTCGCCCACAACATCCTGAAGCGCGAGACTCACGAGGTTGACGGTGAGGCGCGCTCCCTCATGGTTCACCGGAAGGGCGCCACCCGCGCGTTCCCCCCGGGCAACATGGAGCTACCCACGCGCTACCGCCCGGTGGGCCAGCCCGTCCTTATCCCCGGCGACATGGGAACTGCGTCCTACGTCCTCGTCGGAACCGAGACCGCTATGCAGGAGACGTTCGGCAGCACGTGCCATGGGGCCGGGCGGGTCCTCAGCCGTCATCAGGCGATCAAAAAGGCCAAGGGCCGGCAGATTGACCGCGAGCTCGAAAAGCAAGGCATCATCGTCCGCTCCGCCTCAAGAAAGACCCTCGCCGAGGAGATGCCCGCGGCCTACAAGGACATCGACGAGGTCATCCGCGTCGTCCACGAGACCGGCATCTCCAAGAAAGTTGCGAAACTGAGGCCCATCGGCGTCATAAAGGGGTGAGCGGCATTTATGTTAGGGTCGCGTCTTGGGAGAAACACTGGCAATGCCTTTACAACCGCTGCCGGAGTGGTGGGCATTCTTGCAGTATAGTGTAACGCATTTGCCTTGGTCTGCCGTTGGATTGTAGAATGTTGCATTGTAGGTGAATCGTCAAGCAGCGAGTCAATAGGTGCAGAGATTGTCAGCCCCTTGTGCGATTCATGTCTTGCTCCCCTGAATGCCCCAAGAGCGGTCCATTCATTACAGAAGGTTGCCAAACTTCGCAATCGCAGGGCTGACTATTACTACACTTGTAATAGAGCAAAGAGCTGTTACCCCGGTTATTTATAAACGGTGGAGATTGGGTTATTGATCTGCTTTTGGGATAGGCTTTGGGGATTTCAGGATCATCCGTCACATCCACGTCCAGCACGATCTGTTTGGGTCGTTCGACCCGTCTGTTGAGGTAATCCTCAACCAGCAGATTGTGTAAATGTCTCACATCCACACCGTTGACGCCGTTTTCTAATCGACTGAACGTCGGCTGGCTGGCGAGGTCCGGGTCGGTCTTGGGACACTCGCCAACTGCCGTTTTCAAGGCTGGGTCTGAGCGAAGGCTGTTCGAATCGTTGCAGTCCTCGCAGCCCGTGGCGATCTGATAGACCCGCTGCCGTATAGGCTCGCACTGTGCGTGCCTCACATAGCGACTGTCCCGCCTATCCTCGATACATTCCGCAATCGCGTCGGTCAAACGCTCCCGCCGATCAGCTTCAGAAAGCAGCACGAAACCAGCATCGCTCGTCGTCCCGCCAGCGGCTAAACCGGAGCCTCACGGCCAATCGAAGTGGTGCAAGCGAAATCGGCATACACCGCTGGGATGGCAGCACGCGCAGTTGAGCCTGAAGCTTCGAGGCCACTACAACTACTACACGGAGTTCGGGCCAACTTTTTGTCCTCTCCACGTTTTGGTATAGGGTGCGGCAGGTCTGGCTCCGCGCGTTCAAACGACGCAGCCAGAAAGTGTGCAAAAAGCGGCTTTACGGGCTTATAGACCACGAGTTTGCCTTACCTCCGCCTCATATCACACATCCTGAAGGATGGCTTGGACTAAGTCCGGGTTACTTGCTCGGAAGAGTTCGCCGCGCGGCGAAGAAAGCCGCACGTCCGGTTCTGTGAGGGTGAAAGCCAGTAATGGCAGAACTACTCAACTGACGCGGCGTGGGCTCTTTTGGACAACGTCCTGTTCTCTGGATCACGGCCTGCAAGTTCAAGATAGGCGTCTATCAGAGGGTGGTGTCGAGCCACCACCAATGAAATCCGCCGCTACTACTCTGCGAAGTGGCCTTCGCTACGTAGCACGAGGCGGCGGACGCACTCCAGAAGGTCACTCGCTGCTTGGGTCAATCTGATTTCTCGAGACTCAGCCTTCTGCCTTGAACTCTGAGACTGAAACTGACAACCTGTCCATCGTCTGACATCTGGTGATACGCAGCTAGATAAGGAGCGCAAAACGTGACTCAGAAGAGGAGCTTCTGTACAGTAGATTGGCTCGAAGAGGGCGTCAGCATGCTCGACCAGCGGCTTCTGCCTGACCGCGAGACCTACAACCTGTATGATGATTATCAGGGCGTGGCGGAGGCCATCAGGACGATGGTCATCCGAGGCGCCCCCGCGATCGGGGTTGCTGCCGCCATGGGCGTGGCCTTGGCTGCCGAGATGGTCCCTGCATCGGATTTCGACGAATTCTCCCAAAACATGGAACCAGCGTTCAAAATGCTCGCCTCAACCAGACCCACTGCCGTCAACCTCTTCTGGGCGCTGGACCGCATGAAACGTCGGTTCGAGGGGCTGAAAGACGAGGAGATTGGCGCCATCCGAGAAGCTCTCGTGGCCGAGGCGCTCGCGATACAGTCGGAGGACGTCGAGACCAACCGCCGGATTGGCAAGTTCGGCGCCTCATTGATCGACGACGGCGATACCGTCCTGACGCACTGCAACGCCGGGGCGCTCGCGACGGCTGGTTATGGTACTGCGCTCGGCGTCATCAGGGCCGCGGTTGAGGCAGGCAAGAAGGTAGATGTCATCGCGGACGAGACCAGACCTTTCTTGCAGGGCGCGAGGCTGACCGCGTGGGAGCTCTCCAAAGACGGCATTCCTGTCACGGTCATCACCGACAATATGGCCGGCAGCCTGATGGCAAAAGGGATGGTCCAGAAGGCGGTCGTCGGCGCGGACAGGATCGCCGCCAATGGCGACGTGGCAAACAAGATCGGGACCTATTCTGTCGCCGTGCTCGCATCGCACCACAATGTCCCGTTCTACGTCGCGGCGCCTCTCAGCACGATCGACGTGACGCTATCCGACGGGACGGGAATACCGATCGAGGAGCGTTCCCCGGACGAGGTGACGCACATCGGCGGGCGACGGATCGTGCCCGAGGGCGTGCCGGTCAAGAACCCCTCGTTCGACGTGACGCCCAACGAGCTCGTTACTGCTATAATCACCGAGAAGGGCATCGCCAAGCCGCCCTACACCGAGAGCTTGACCAAGCTCTTCGAGAAGTGAGTAGCCACGAATGAACACAAACAAAAGGAGAAGAGCCAAATCCTGGTCTCTCTCTGTGGTTCTCTCCTCTAATCCATTGAAAAACCACCAAGACACAAAGGCACAAAGAAAAAGAAACAAGTTTTTTTCCTATTCGTGTTAATTCGTGTCCATTCGTGGTTAAAAATCTCAAGGGAGGGATAACGCATTGAAGATAGGGATAATCGCTGACACGCACGATTTTCTGCCGAATATCGAGAAGGCAGTAGCATTCTTCAACGACCAGAAGGTCAAGCACGTAATCCACGCGGGCGATATTATCTCCCCGTTCACAGCGAAGGTCTTTGGGAAGCTGAAATGCCCGATGAAAGCGGTCTTTGGCAACAACGACGGAGATAAGAGCTTTCTCGTCAAATCCTTCGATGGTATCGCCGAGTTCCACGAGCGCTATCTCTCGCTGGAACTGGAGGGCAAGCGAATTCTCGTCTTCCACCATCCGGATTTCATCGAGTCGGTTTCAAGGTCGAGAGATTACGACGTCGTGATACATGGCCACACGCACAAGATGAGGGTCGATAATCGCGAGGCGCTTCTGATAAACCCCGGCGAGTGTTGTGGCTACCTGACGAACCGCGCGTCGATCGTCGTTCTGGACCTGTCCACGATGAACGTCGAGGTTACGGAGCTTTAGCCCGAAAGAGGCCACTTGCGCCGTGGCTCAATCCGCGGCTTGCTCTTGACATGACGACCTATTGAGGCACGATCTTCGTCCACTTGACACACAACAACAAAGCCCAAAGGGCCTGAGGGGTGCTAATGGCAAGAAAACGAGTGCTAATTATGGGTGCCGCTGGAAGGGACTTCCACGACTTCAACGTCCATTTCAGGGACAACGAGGAGTTCGAGGTTGTCTGTTTCACGGCCACACAGATACCTGACATAGAAGGCAGGAAGTACCCGGCGGAGCTCGCTGGGGAGCTATATCCGGACGGGATTCAGATCTACGCCGAGGAAGAGCTCGAGAAACTGGTCAGGGAAAAGAGAATCGACATCGTGTGCTTCTCTTACAGCGACATCACGCACGAACACGTAATGCACTGCGCATCCCGGGTCATGGCGAAAGGCCCGGATTTCATGCTCCTGGGCGCCAAAAGCAGCATGTTGAAGATCGAAAAACCGCTAGTCTCGATATGCGCCGTTCGGACCGGTTCCGGCAAGAGCCAGACGACTCGAAGGGTGAGCGAGATACTTCGCAAGCACGGCAAAAAGGTCGCTGTTGTCCGGCACCCTATGCCATACGGGGACTTGGCGAAACAGGTCGTGCAGCGCTTTGGCAGCCTCGAGGACTTGGTGAAACATGGCTGCACAATCGAAGAGCGGGAGGAATACGAACCTCACATAAACCGTGGGAATGTCGTCTTTGCAGGCGTGGATTACGCAAAGATATTCGAGGCAGCCCAAAAGGAAGCGGACATCATCCTCTGGGATGGCGGCAACAACGATATTCCTTTCGCAAGCCCCGATCTGCACATCGTCGTCCTTGACCCGCATCGGGCCGGCCACGAGCTCAAATACCACCCTGGGGAGACCAACCTGAGGATGGCGTGCGTGCTGGTCGTCAACAAAGTTGTAACCGCAAGGCCCCAGGACATCGAGTCGGTGCTCAACACGGCCGCGAAGACCAATCCCGAAGCTAAGATCGTCATGGCCGCCTCTCCCTTGTTTGTTGAGAGACCAGACTTGATCCGCGGGAAGCGCGTCCTTTGCGTCGAGGACGGCCCCACGCTCACGCACGGTGAGATGAAATACGGCGCCGCGGTCGTTGCAGCAAGGCACTACGGCGCGAGCGAGATCGTTGACCCAAGGCCGTATTGCGTCGATACAATCCGCGCGACGTTCGACAAATACCCCGGTATCGGGAACCTCCTGCCGGCGATGGGTTACTCCGACAAGCAGATCAAGGACCTGGAGGACACGATCAACAGGACGCCTTGCGACGCCGTCCTGATCGGAACTCCAATCGACCTGGGCAAGCTCGTCAAGATCGACAAGCCCGCGCTCCGCGTCCGCTACGAGCTCCAGGAGATCGGCTCGCCGACACTCGATGACATACTAACGGAGTTCCTCGCCTCGCTTCAAGAAGGGTAGCCACGAATGGGCACGAATAGCCACGAATGAACACGAATAAAAGGAAGCTTGTTTCTTATTCTTTCTGTCTTTGTGGTTTCGTGAATTGAAAAGACGGCGATGCAGGGAGAACACGAAGCTTTAGCTTTTCTTACGTTATTCGTGTTCATTCGTGTTCATTCGTGGTTCCCTCCTCACCGTCCTTCGTGGATTCGCTCATTCAACACCCCAGAGCGAGATATCCAGTTCTGGGAAGATCGGATTCGTCGTCTCACACTTCTGAAGATAGACGCGGTCGCCGTGCTCAAGCTGACGTGTTTCCGCGTATCGCTCCACGATTCGTGCAAGCCTCCCACAATTGGCATCATGCTCCACAAACCGTTGTTCCGCATAGTCCCGCGCCGACCAAGTGCTGATGAGAAACTGCCAGTCAGAGCTCTCCAAAAGCAGCAGCTCACGCCCAAGCTGCGTCAGAATCCGCCTCATTGTGGGGTCATCGTCATTTCCGTGTTTCTCGATGAGCTGCTTCATCGTGCGTTCAGCGCGATAGATGTGGCGCCACGTCCATTCGGTGTCCTTGTTGAGCCATATAAAGTGGAATCCACCCTCGCCCCACGAACCTTCGGGGAGATCGACTACTGTCTCCGGCGGGTGTTTGTGCAGGTACTCCCCGCACGTTATCAACGAGACCTCATTCGATTGGTGCGCAGCCTTCGCTAAGTGATAGACCCACCTTGGCCCCTCAAACCACCAGTGCCCGAACAGCTCTGCATCGAACGGTGCGCACACGACCCCGGGGCCGCCATCGTTCTTGGCCGCACTTCTTAGGTTCGCCTCCACAAGGCCGATGAAATGCGCCGCGTGTTCTTTCAGCCGAGCCTCAATGGGTTCAGGTTCGTTGGGCATCTTATCGCCCAGGTCCACGTTAGCACCGGTGACGCGCCAGTACCTAAGCCCACCCGGAAAGTGCTTCTTATGGAAATCAAGATACTCAGGGGAGCCCGGATAGCCCCACTCACCGCTCCAAACTTGCAGGCCGGTCTTAGGGTCGCGCGCAAATATAGCCACCTGCGCCTCTCCAGAGGTCGAGCCGACCCAGTGGAGGTCGTATGGCGAGAGGTCCTCCTTTTGAGGCCTCGGCACGTATTCCTTCTCAATCTGCTTCCAGAGCCGTTTTAGGGCATCAAAACGCGCCAGATAGGTTCCGATTGGCTTTCCGCCCTGCAAAAGGTGCGCATCGACGAAAGAATACTGAAGCCCGTTCTTCGCGACGTAGTGCTCAACGCCTCTTCTCACTCGCGGGGCATCATCACCGAACTCGGCGACCGGCGGACTCCAACGGTAGCCCGGTCGATACGCGCACTCAGGAAGCCAAATCCCGATTGGGGGACGACCAAAGAACTTCTCGTAGTTCGCCTTCCCAACCGCAATCTGCGCGTCGATGTCGCTGTCCTCGTAGAGCAGCGGAAGATAGCCGTGCGTGGCTGCACACGTAATCATCTCAATGTGGCCGCCATCCTGGAGTCGCCTGAACGCGCCGACGAGGTCCTTGTCATAAGTCTCCAAGAAGGCTCGCCTAACGCCGATGTAGTAATCGCGCCACATCTCCGCAAGTCCGGCTCTGTGCTCTTGTCCAGTGCGTCTGAACTCGTCAGCGTTCACGATTGCGCTTTCGATCTTAAGCCCAACGTAGGTGGTAAACGCCCCGACAAAGGCCGGGTCCGCCAGCTGCTCGCACAGCACCGGCGTCAGCCCGATCGTGAACTTCGGCGAGATGCCCTCCGAGACCAGCCTGTCGCACACGTCCAGGAGCGGAATATACGTCTCCGCACAGCATTCGTTCAGCCAGTCCGCGCCGTGTGGCCACACGCCGTGCGTTAGCACGTAAGGAAGATGAGCGTGTAATACAATTGCAAGATGTCCCTTCATCACGTGTTTTCCTCTCAAATAGGTTTGGCGCCTCGCGCCCAAAAGCGCCTCGACTCTAACCCATTTGCAGAAAACATTAACCCAGAACGTCGTGTGAAACTCTAGTGAGCGCAAAGGGCGTCGATGTGGGCCGAAGGTCGAAGATTCGCCGCGCGGCGAACTCCAAGTGGGCCGACGGTGTGGGGCGGGCTTTCCAGCCTGCCACAGCCAGATGATGCGCGGGTTCTGAAAAACTTGACGCGTGGCGAACGCCGGGTTGGGGCGATAGCTTGGTTTTCTAGGACAGATGTTTCCCCGCGCCTCTGGCCTCGTCAGTCCTGTTACCTTTTCCCCTTTTGTCCCTTTTTCCTTTTCTCCGTTTTGAGCTTGACAGATGGTGCTCGAGTTGTATTCTCCTGTTATAATGTGAAAAGGTGTACTGGACGATGACGGTGAACTTGGGATATATTGCGTTTGTATTCTTGATGGCTACGAAATGTAGTAGGGGGGGAGTAGTTTTTCAGCGCTATTCCTTCTTGTCCGCCATAGCCTCCTCCTCCGCACTAGCTACGGAGGACAAGCCGGCGACGGCGGACCCGACCGCACGAGGCCCACCTATACACACCGGGCAAATGTTTCATCTCGACGATTCCCGAGATGAAAAAGCCGACCAGGAGGCACGAAGCCTCCCAGCCGGCAAGCCAGAGCGCCATGAGGCGCTCGGCAAAAAAGGTGTAGGGAAACCTACCAAACTGTCACTTTCAAGTCAATGAGAAGATAATGTCGAAAAAGTCTCTGATAGTGTTGTCAATCTGTTTGGTCATTGGTGCTGGGATCGTGGCCTATGTCTGGGCGTCCGGCTGCTGCGACGGGGACGCTCTTTGCCACGGTGATGTCGTCCATCGCGGTGACTGTAAGTTCTACTTCACAGTTGATCACGACAGACAGGAGGGCGACCAGCACGACGTGAAGATAGTGATCGAAAAGCAAGGTGACCCCGCAGGTATCCCGTACATGATGGACATCAAGTCAGAGTGGCCGTATCCAATCTGCGTTAGGTACGACTTGCTGCTGAATCTGGACGCAAACTCCACCTACTACTACGTGTTTGACTGCGATGACTGCGATGGAAGGGACCCTGATGTGAACAGGCACACGCTCGTTACTGGACCTTGTGACGAGTAGATAATATCCATTAGTGGGCGCCCGGATCGCCTGGGCGCCGGCCGAACCTTATCTAATAAAGGAGAATACGATGGCTAGAATAGCTGTGTTGATATGCATTGGGATCATG
>CAYZPW010000047.1:0-25313 GCA_964480475.1 uncultured bacterium
CCTCACCGGTGTCCCCCATTTTGCTTTTACCCACCGCGTGTGATATAGGGCTGCACCATGGCGAGTAAGAACCTGGTCGCGATAGATGTCCCGTATGGAGAGGGCAGCATAACCGTGCGGGTTCCCGAGGCGAACCTAGCAGGGGTGATAAGGCCCAATCCCGTCCCTATTCTGGATGAACTCGGCACGGTTCGCGCCGCGCTGCGCGAACCCATCAACTCGGAGTCCTTCGTGGATTTCGTCTCCCATCCTGGAGATGAGACTCTTGTCGTTGTGAACGACGCGACGAGGCAGACGCCCACCGCGCGGGTACTCCCTCTAATGCTCGAGATCGCTAGCGGGGCCGACCTCTACTTCGCGGTGGGGACCGGCGCCCACGGTCACCCCACACGGGAAGAGATGGCCTGGGTATTTGGAGACCTCAGTCAAAGCGTGGTCAGCCGCGCATTCGTCCACGACTGCCGCAGCATGACAGAGATGCAAAGGGTGGGCGTGACCAGCCGAGGCACAAGCGTTTCTTTCAACCGGGTTGTCCTTGACGCGGACCGAATCGTTGTTCTCAGTTCGGTCGAGCCGCACTACTTCGCCGGCTATACAGGGGGCCGCAAGTCGCTTTTGCCGGGGCTTTCTGCCTTCGAGACGATCGAGCAGAACCACAGCCTGGCCCTTCTGCCGGGCGTCAAGCCGCTTGCCCTCGCCGGCAACCCCGTCCACGAGGATATGGTCGAGGGCGTCGCTCTCTTAGGGGACAAGCCGATATTCTCGGTGAATCTCGTGCTCGATAGTGCCGGGAAGGTCTATGCTGCAACCGCGGGAGACCTCAGCGCCTCGTTTATGGCGGCAACCAAAAGGGCGGATGACATCTATGTTGTGCCCATACGGGACCGTGCCGATGCTGTCGTGTCGGTGGCCCGGCACCCGCTCGACCGCGACCTCTACCAGCTTCAGAAAACGCTTGAGCACGGATTGCTGGCTTTGAAGAAGGGGGGAGTCCTGGTCCTTGTGTCCAAGTGTTGGGGCGGCGTCGGCGAGGACTCATACATGGAACCCATACGGCGCTCTGGTGACCCCGCACGGGTGCTAGAACACGTCCGCGCCAACGGGGGATTCGGGTGCCACAAGGCCGGGCGCCTCGCCCGAGCCGCGCTTCACGCAAAGCTGTTCGGAGTGACAGACCTTGACCCATACATCCTTCGAGGGGTCTTCATGGAGCCATACTCATTTCTCCAGCAGGCGATAGACAACGCCCTTCGCATCGCCGGTCCAAACGCCCAGCTCCTCTTCCTGATGAATGGCGGCCTCACCGTCCCAAAGGTTGATGTTCTGCTCTGAGTGCCTGTCGCGACAGCGATCACGCTTTACTCTCCCCTTTTTCCGGTCGCTGAGATGTGCAATTTGTGCAATTCGCTCGGTCATTGACAACTGGTATCTAGCTATGTATAGGTACACCCGATTGATCGTGGTGCCAGAAATCTTGTCTGGAAGGTGTATACTGCATGTTTGCCTGGAAGTCAGGCTAAGGTCATGCTAATGGAAGCCAAGGACGACTTGAAGGAATACATGCTAAAGGAGATTGAAGTCATTCAGGGGGTCATCAACCGGATGGGTCACAACTCCTTCGTGTTGAAGGGGTGGGCGGTTACTCTTGTGGCCGCTGCCTTGCTGTTGAAAGGGTCAACGCACCATGCTTGGGTGGCCTGGATTCCTCTGCTCGCTTTCTGGTACCTGGACGGTTATTTTCTGTGGCAAGAACGCATGTATCGGAAGCTCTATGATTGGGTAGTCGAGAACAGGTTGAGCACAGACGAATGCCTGTTCAGCATGAATGCGTACAAGTTCAGGACGAATGTCCAAACGAAGTTCAAAATAATGTTCTCAGAGACGCTGGGGCTGTTTTACGGCTCTGTTGCGGCGTTGATCACTATTTACATGATATTAGATTCTGTGACCAACAAAGGAGGTTGCCCATGACTAGAAGAGTGTTTTTCAGCTTCCATTATGAGAGAGATATTTGGCGCGCCAACGTGGTCAGAAAAAGCTGGGTCACGCAAGATAGGACAGCGGCTGGATTCTGGGACGCTTCACTTTGGGAAGATGCGAAAAAGAAGGGGGACGCGGCGATAAGGAGAATGATCGATGAGGCATTGAACGGCACGTCGGTTACTGTCATCCTAATAGGCGCGGAGACTTCGACAAGGAAATGGGTCAGGTATGAAGTTGAAAAGAGCTTTGAGCAAGGCAATGGCCTATTAGGCGTGTACATCGATAGGATCGAAGATACATCCGGCAAAACGGACCGTAGGGGGAGCCCAGATTTTGGCAAAATCGGCCAGGACAGGTATGGCGGCGGGGTCTACTTTCCGGGTGAGTACGGCATGTATGAGTACAAACCTACCGGATATGCGAAGTTCGCCGAATGGGTGGAGACAGCCGCGCGGGACGCGGGAAGATAGCCTTTCGCGAACGGTGTGCGATGCCTTAGCTGTGGATGTTCGTTGTTTAAGCGAGGTGAGACATGAGTAACAAGAAGACGGGTTCGGCGTCGCTTCTTACGGAGAAAACCGAATGGGAAGTGCCGGGAGAGATCACGGATGAAGATATTCTAGCCGAAATGGTCAGATATGAACCGCACGGGCTCGTAGTTCGGATGCCTCCCAAGAGGACCAGAGTAATCCGGGCAAGAGGAGTGATACGGGTGAAGGCCAAACCTCGACCCATTGAGCCCGAGGGTTATGAGCCACAGTGAAGCAGGCAACCGTCTCCGATAGGGATAATCGCCCCTGGTTCGCGGTGGTAGGTTCTCACGAGCCTATCGAACAAGGGGACTTCGTGAATGAGTGCCCGATATATGAGCCTTATGAATCTACTGCTGAGGGCAGTAACGGGCCCCCGCGATTCAAGGAAAGATGCTACGATGTTGTTATTCTCAGTCAGTCTTGTGACATCGATCCTGAACATCCGAAAGTGGACGTGGTCTTGGTTTCACCTTTCTGGCCTCTCGCAGAATTCGCGAACCGGGAGGGTGGCTTTTTCAAGAAGGCAGAGGGCAAGGAAAGCATTAGGCGTGGGTACTCACCCGGTTATCACATGCTGAACAAGTGCGATTTACAGGGCTTCGAAACAGAGATTCTTGTCATCGATTTCCACAATGTATTTGGCATTCCTTACCAACTGCTTACTGAACTTGTCATAAGCCGTGGAGACCGTCTGCGAGTGCTGCCACCGTATAGGGAGCATTTGTCTCAGGCCTTCGCACGGTTCTTCATGAGGGTTGGCCTGCCGGTCGATATCCCACCTTTCAAGTGAGCCTGCGTATCTGGCTGGACCCCGAACCACTTACTGCCCGTCCCCGTCGATTGAGACAGACGCGTTCGGTTTCCGTTCAGTCAGATGAGCTGGCTTAAGCATCACAAGCGAGCGGCCCTTGAAATGCCGAATCCCGCTTAAACGAATCGCTGCATTTCTCCGATATTACCCGATGTGACTTGAGTCGCGGGTATTCGAGCGACACGTACGTTGGACCGTCATCTGCCGGGCATTTGGCGGCGTAGGGTTCTGAACCTGAAGGCTATGCGCAGCAAATTGGCCGGACCGTGTGTCTGGCGAACGCATACACGGGGAGCAGATGTTAATAACTGGACTGTGGCTGTCAGCGATTTATTGGGTTGCCGAGTCGCTTCTTGATACTTACGTTTTCTATGAGGGTCCTCTTGCCGCCCATCTCTTCCCCTTGAACATCAATGAGCTCTGGATGCGCTGCCTCGCCGTAAGTCTGATCGTTGGCTTTAGTGCGTATGCAGAGCGGATGGTCCACAGCCGACACGAGGCGGAAACCGCTCTCCATGAATCCGAGGATAGGTATTGTGAGTTGGTCGAGAACGCCAACAGCATAATCATGCGTATGGCCCCCACAGGCGTTATCACTTACTTCAACAGGTTCGGGCTCGAGTTCTTCGGATACGAAGAGGATGAACTCGTCGGTCACAACGTGGTCGGCCGGATAGTCCCCGAGACGGACTTGTCAGGCCGTGATCTCACAGCAATGATTGAGGACATGGGCAAGAACCCGGAGCGATATGTCAACAACGAGAACGAGAACACCTGCAAGGATGGCTCGCGGGTATGGATTTTGTGGACCAACAAGGCCATTTACGATGACCGGGGGAACTTAGTGGAGGTCCTCTGCATCGGCAACGACATTACCGAACGCAAGCGAGCCGAGGAGGGGCTTGAGCTGGCCCTCCAGGAGGTGCATGAGATGTCGCTGGTCGATCAGCTGACTGGCCTCAACAATCGGCGCGGCTTTTTGACGCTTGCCGAGCAGCAGCTCAAGGTCGCCGACCGCACCCAGGAGGGCATCAGGCTTGTCTTTATTGACCTAGACGATATGAAGTGGATAAACGACAACCTCGGCCACAACATCGGGGACCAGGCGCTGATTGAGGCGGCGGACGTCTTGCGGGAGACCTTCCGTGACTCGGACATAATCGCGCGCCTCGGCGGTGACGAGTTCACCGTGCTTGCGATTGACGTTTCCCCCGAGGTCCCATTTTTGGTGGAACGGATAGCGGAAACGCTCAAAGCTCATAATGCACGCAAAGACCGTTATTACGAGCTTGGGATGAGCGTCGGTGTTGCGGCCTATGATCCCGAGTTACGGTGTTCTATTGAACAGCTCTTGGCCAGAGCGGACGAGCTCATGTACGAACAGAAACGGAAGAAGGGGGGATTCCGGCACAACGACACGAAGGGCCATCCGCCAGACTCAGCTCCTGCGGCCGGTCGGCCCGCACCTCCCGACACCCATTGACAAAGAGGCCAAGTCAGGACCTCGTTGCAGCAATCGGCACGATGTGTCATTGAGATTCGGTTGTAGCGCGCAAGCGTGCCGACCGCCGGTTGTACGTTCGATGTATTTCACCACAGAGACACAGAGATACAGAGAACTTGAAGGGCCCAGGTCCGGAAGTGATATGCTTTGAAGGGCAGAACACAAGTTGGGCGAGCAAGCGTCTGATTTCATATCTGCCCGGTTTTCTCTGTGTCTCTGTGGTGAAGCCCTATTCTTATGGTCGCCTGCCGATCTGAGCGATGCCGACGACCGCAAGATCCCATTTGCCTGGATGCAGAAGCTTTTGTATTCTCATTGTGGATGTGATTGACGGTATTTATTCACGCACTGTATCGGAGGGAGAACGATGCACAGATCAGCGATTGTGGTGGTATTGATGGTTGTGAGCCTGTTGGTCGGCTCTGTCTTAGCCGAGTCGATGGAGGACAAGCTCACCTATCAGGGCAACAAGGCGCGCATAAGCGTCGGCCGGATCAAGACCAAGGCCAACAATTGTTCGGGCACGATGGCGTCCAGCTTTGGCGAGATGCTCTCGACGGCTCTGACCAACAACCCCAGGTTTATTGTGCTCGCAAGCGGCGAGGACCTGGGCGAGATCATGGACGAGATCCGCTTTGCGGAGGGCGGCGCGGTCGAAGCAGGCAAGGGCGCCGAGGCGGGCCTCATGGAGGGCGCCGACGTGCTTATCACGGGTTCCGTTACGATGTTCGAGCCGGACGCTAGGGGCGGCAAGATCGGCCTCGGCGGCACGAGCTGGAAGAACAAATTGTGGGGCGGCACGAACCTGAAACTCAAGAAAGCCATCATGGGCCTCGACCTGAAGCTCATCGACATTAGACAGCGGAGGGTGATCTTCGCCAGCGCCGTCGAGGGCAAATCGACCAGCTGGGGCGTTGGCGGCCACGGCGGCGGCTGGGGCAGGGATGGGGTCCTCCACGGCGGTCTAGGCGTCTATTCCAACAGCCCGATGGAGAAGGCGATACGCGTCTGCATCAACAACCTAGTTGAGGAGATCGCAAACAAGCTGCCCAGCAGCTACTATCGCTACAAGGGCAAGGGCAAATACACCCAGGAATACGGGCAATCTGAGTCCCAAACGCAGACGACTACTCAGCCCGCGTCACAGCCTGCAAAACAACCTCCGGCCGAGAAGGACGAACCACCCAAGCCGACGCCAGCGCCAAAAAAGACAATCCACAAAGCCGATTCCGACTTCGTCTCCGGCCAAAACACGCTTTGGGTTGATGATCTGAGCGAGGATGAAATGGGTGAGTTCCCGTTCAACCACAAGCTGGACCGCGGCAACTTCGAGATTGTGAACATCGGCGGCGAGAAGTGGATCATGGCCACGACAGATGGGAAACTGATGCCCAATACCGGCAAGATGAGTCTGCCCGAGCAATGGACGCTCGAGATGGATGTCTATAAGCCAAAAACCGACACTAGCTCGCCATACGTTACGATTCACTTTTTCGACTCGAAAGGTTCTCAGTTCTCCAGACTCCATTACTTCTGCTACGGCGGCAATTTGGATATGAAGGGGAAGAATGTCGGGCGCAAGGATATGGACGTCTTTGGCAATAAGGGCGTTCATCATATCAGGCTCATGGTGAGCAAAAGGTCGATCAAGGCTTACATTGATGACACTCGCGTTGCTAATGTGCCGAATCATGATGGATTCTCGCCGGCAAGCTTCGCGATAACGATTCACGGCAGCTGCACCGAAAAGAAACCATTCTATTTTCGCGGTTTTAGGATCGCCGAGGGCGGGAAGTAGTACATTTCCCACAGGGGGAAACGGGCGAATCCTCCTTCGTTCGCCGCGCGGCGAACTACGGCGGACAAGAAGGGCGAAAAGGCCAAAGCGCGAAATGGGTGACGCTTTTCTGCTTGACGTGGCTGTCCGTATGCACGAATTGGCGAGCGAGCATCTTGTTTGATTGAGAGACGGAACCGGCGTCCTCATCGCTCTCTGGTGGGTGAGTAAGGGCCTAAGGCGAAAAGGACGAGCACACCCAGGGGCGAGCCACCGGGCCCGCACTTGTACACTCTTCCGCGCTATCGATTCTTTTTGTGACTGCTAATATCCATACCCATGAACGACATGGGCGTCAGAAGAGCTGCGCTTCTCATAGCAGTCATTTCCGGGTTCTTTATCCCATTCGTCAGCTCCTCGGTCAACATATCGCTGCCGACGATAGGCCGGGAGTTCCAGATCGATACGATCCTTCTCGGATGGATCAGAACCGCGTATCTTCTGACTACGGCGATGTTCCTTCTGCCCTTCGGGAGAGCAGCCGACATATACGGCCGGAAGAAGCTCATGAGACTGGGCATATCGATCTACACAGTCGCGTCGCTCCTCTGCGCCCTGTCGAACTCCGCTAACATGCTTATCGCATCCAGGTGCATCCAGGGCTTCGGCGCCTCGATGGTCTTCGGCACAGCAGTGGCGATCCTAATCTCGGTATTTCCGCCCGGCGACCGCGGAAAGGCGCTGGGAATAAGAGTGGGCGCCGTCTATATAGGCCTTTCGAGCGGGCCGGTGCTCGGGGGCTTCTTGACCCAGCACTTCGGCTGGCGGAGCATCTTTCTCGTCAATGTGGCCCTCGGCCTCGTCGTCATCGCGCTTCTGACATGGAAGCTCAAAGGAGAGTGGACTGGAGCAAAGGGCGAGAGGTTTGACCTCACCGGCGCCATTCTGTGTAGCGCCTCAATGCTGACGACAATATACGGCATACTTCACCTCTCTGACAGACACGGTCCATATCTTCTTGGCGCAGGAATTGCGGCCATCGTCGGCTTCGTATGGTTCGAGAGGTCTTCCGCAAGTCCAGTCCTAGACATTCGTCTCTTTAGCCGCAACCGCGTCTTTGCATTCTCCAACCTCGCCGCGTTCATTAACTACTCCGCCGTTGCGGCCACCGCGTTTCTGCTGAGCCTCTATCTACAGGACATAAAAGGCCTTGCGCCTCAGATGGCGGGTCTGGTCATGTTGTCGCAGCCCTGCGTCCAAGCACTCATCTCGCCATTTGCAGGCAAACTCTCCGATAAGATCGAGCCAAGAATCGTTGCCTCGGCTGGTATGGCCGCAACTGCGACCGCGCTGGGATTACTGTCGCTCCTGCACGGCGCAACATCGTTTGGTTATATCATTGCCAGCCTTGTTCTTCTGGGCGTTGGCTTTGCGCTGTTCTCTGCGCCCAACACAAATGCTATCATGGGCTCGGTCAGCAAGAAGTTCTACAGCATCGCCTCCGCAACGCAAGGTACCATGACAATAACCGGCATGAACCTCTCAATGGGCATTGTAATGCTCCTGCTTTCGATATACATCGGCAGAGTCCAGATGGCTCCAGAACATCACGCGAACTTCCTCATCGCCACCAGAACCGCCTTCGCCATCTTCGCAGTCCTCTGCGCCGCCGGCGTCTTTGCCTCTCTCGCGCGCGGCAAGCTGCGCGGGTAACCCAACTTCCGCATTTCACGCATCAAGATCGGCTCATAGAGCGTGTCTTTTTCTCACGACTCCCGAACCTGACTCCTGTCGTCAACAACGAGGATATGTTCTGTCCCGCAAAGCCCCTCGAAGTCCTATTCGTCCGTCTTGACCGTCTCCGGCTCGTGCGACGATGGGACATATAGAAAGAAGCTGGCGCCCTCGTCCGGCTTAGATCGGACCTCAATGCCGCCATTATGCTTCTCGATAATCCGGCGAGCGACTGAGAGCCCAAGACCTGCGCCTCGTTTAGCGTCCTTCGTTGTGAAGAGAGGATCGAAGAGCTTAGCCAAGACCCTCTCATTGATTCCAGAACCGGTATCGGTAACCGAGATACGAACGTATTCTCCTTTCTGGATGCCGACCTTCCTGCACAACTTCTCATCCGTTACTTGGATGTTCTCCGTCGCGAATGTGAGCGTGGCCCCCGTTGGCATGGCGTCTCTGGCGTTCAACGCCAGGTTCAGCACTACTTGCGCTATCTGGTCTCGGTCGGCGATAATGTGCCGGACATGAGGGTCAAGCTTAAGCTCTATTGATACAGAATTGTCGATGGACGGCCTCGACAGGCTCACGATTTCCCTGACGAGGCTATTGGGTTCGACAGTCTTTGATTCGCACCGATCGGCCCCCGCGAACGATAGCAGCTGGCTCGCGAGCTCCGCGCCGAGCTCCGCGCTGCTCTGGATGTTCTGCGCCTGCCTCTTGAGCACGCAGTCTGTCCCGACCTCCATGTTGATCATCTGGGCAGCTAGGAGAATCGTGCCCAGGATGTTGTTGAAGTCGTGTGCGATGTCCGCCGCAAGCGCTCCGATGCTTGCCATGTTCTGCGACTGCAAAAGCTGTTCCTCAAGCTGCCTTACTCGCGCAATATCGTTCATGAAGACCCTGATCTTGACGAGGCGCCCGCTTGGGTCGGGCACGATCGCGGCGTTTATCTGAACATCCACACATTGGCCTTCCTTCGTCAGAAGAGCTGACTCGGCCGTCGCGGCCCCAGCATCTCTGGCCTGCTCGAAGCAGACGTTCACGCGCTTCCACTCATATTCGGGAATCAGGTCGCGGATGTTCGCAGCCTGGAACTGGTCCAACGTGTAGCCCAGATGCTCAAGTCCCGCTCGATTTGCCCACAGCAGCTGTCCCTCGGGTCCAATTTCGAAGACCATCAGCGGCGTTTCATCGAACACGCGACTCGAATCTTCGGCCGATTCTCGCCGCCGAGAAAGCTCCACGGCCCGCTGGATAACCTCAGACAAGAGGCCCAAATCCCCCTGCGTCTCGTTCATGAGGAAGTATCCGGCTGCCCCGCCTCTCATCGCCTGCGTCGCAAAGGAGGCGCTATCTGCCAGCGCCACCACCGGGATATGCGTGTATTCCTTCGCAATCAGGCCAAGCAGTTCGATGCTGCCGGTATCCGGCGCCTCGTGGCCGAGCAGGATGCAGTCGTAGGTCGTGCTTCTTAGCTCCGCTGTGCACTGTGTCACAGTAGGCGCTGATCTGACTGTCACATTCGGAAACGCCCGCTCCAGGGCCTCCGAGATTGACGCAGCGCTTGACCGATCACCCTCGACGATGAGAATACTCTGGATACTTTCCTTTAGCGGCCGGTGCAGATTGGCCGGGCCTTCGCGATCACTTACCGTCATTCCCTTTCCGTGTGGCAAGAAAGCAATTCTAGCGAAATCGTGAAGCTCCCGCCTTGTCATCCGCTGGCAAAGACCTCACTGATCTATACATCGGAATGAACACGTAAGATGATTAGTCAAACGTGTTGGGGGACTTGGAGTTTTGACATTCGATGCCGAGGCGCTGAAGTCGGTTCTGGGTCCGAGCTTATCGTGTATTCGCCGCGCGGCGAACGGCATCGTGAGCGATGCCTTAATGCCCCAAAGGGGCATCATCTCAGTAGCCGTAGGTTTCAACCTACGGATCAAAAACACGTAGAAACCTCATAATGCCAGATGGCCTCAGGCAATCACCACATGATTGTCTCAGGCCATCTGGCCTGGGGATTGCGAGGGACACGGATTCCCCGCGTTGAAACGCGGGGTTCGCCGCGCGGCGAACTCCCCTTCAGGGAGCCAGATCGCCACGTCTGGTCAACCTCGGTGCCGCTTGCCGCACCCTTCATATCCGCCTTTGGCGAGACTGCGCCTGCCGGCGAGCGTTCGGTCACATCAGAAAAGGGTGGGGCAAACACAGTCACTACAGTTTCTTCTTCTTGTTTTAGAGCGCTTTTCTGCGGGCAATCGGTCGCATCAAACAAGGGCGGGGCAAGCACCGCCCCTACAGTTTCTCCTTCCTGTTGTTTGGTTTCCGAGTTGCGGAAGCTCCCCTTCGTAGCATATCCTCTTGGCACTCAAAAAGGAGCAAATGACAGGGGCGCGTATGGTGATTTCATTCAGATTGAGGGCAAGTCAGCGAATCGCTTGTCTTGTTTTCGCTTTCTGGGTAGTAGCTCTTTCCAGTTCCGTCTTGGGGCAGGAAGGCAGCGCGAAGAGAGGCATTGAGCTCCCGACCATTACGATCACTGGCCAGGCCAAATACCTGATCATGCCACAGCAGCCGCCCGTCATTCGGCAAGAGCTGCGGCTGGCCAAAGCAGGCGCCACTCTCTTGCCCAACGTCCACAGGTTGAGGACATTCCCATCGGTATCCCTTCGACCGTCCCTTTTGGTCCCAGAATCGGGAGGGTGTCTGTTTGGGTCGGCGCTCGGCGCCTCAGTCTCGATGGTGTTTGCGAAACAGAGGTCGCTCTTTCGCTACGGTCTTGCACTCTACAGCAAGGGACGATTCTCGGAAAGCGATCTCAGGCTCAAGCGCTTGCTAGAGAAATACCCGCAGTCGGAGTATGCGCCTGACGCGCTCTTTTTCAGGGCACAGATCGCATTGGTTCAGAAGAGGTTTGAGCCTGCTTCAGAGTTTTTCAGGGACCTCATAGCCCGCTTTCCGGATGGCGCGATGCGGCGCGATGCGCTGGGGAATCTCGCTTATGTCCGCTACAAGATGCAGGACGTCCCGGGCTGCGTCCGGGCGCTCTCTGAGCTTTTGCGAGACTATCCCGACTCAGCGAGGGCAGTCGATGCCCGGCACGCCCGCGCGGCGCTTCGATTCAAGGTCGGTCAATTCACCGCGGCCGCCGAGGACTTCAAGTTCTTGGCTGACTTGGCCTCCGGCATCAATCTACGGAATGAATACACATTTTGGCGCCTCGAGTCGCTCTACTGGGCGGGCAACTACCGCCAGGTTCTTAATCTGTGCACAACCAGCGCCAGAAGCTTCGAGGGCGCCAAGATTCAGCCCCGGTTCCTTTATCTTTGGGCGTCTGCACTCCAAAGCCTCAATCGAGGCAAGGAAGCGGCAGAGCTTTTCAGAAAGGTCTCTGACGCGTTTCCCGAAAGCGAGGTCGCGGCGCCAGCGATTTTCGCGAGCGGCCAGATACGTCGCGACGCGGGCTTGTTGAACCGCGCTCAAGAGGCCTTCCAGGACGTGGCGGTGCGTTACCGGGACACGCCTTACTACTGTCCGGCGCTTCTGAATCTTGGCTCTGTGCAGCTGGTGATGGGTCGGCTCGACGCGGCCAGGGATGCTTTGATTCAGGCGGAGCAGACTTGCGGCACTGATGCGGACCTGCTGTCTCGCGTCAGCTATCACTTGGGCCTTGTGTTTGCCTTGAAAGATCGGGCAGGCGAGGCGCTGCGGCATTTCAGAGACGCTTACGATGGAACGCAGGATGATGACGTAAAGGCCGCGGCCTGCCTGGGGCAGGGCTGGTGCAATTTCGTCAGCGGTCAATACGAAGCCGCTTCGTCATTTTTTGACAAGGCGCTAACGCTCGGGCCGCCGGCGAGCATCAAGTTTGAGGCGCTTTTTTGGGCTGGTCAGGCCCGCCTCAAGCTCGGGCAGGCTAAGCTGGCCCAAGAGAGTTTCCAGGAACTTGCAGACGCGTCCGGCGCGAGCGTGGACCTGCTACTGGACGCGCAGCTTGGTCTGGGTTTCGCCAGCTTCCTCCAAGAGCATTGGGAGAGGGCGCTTGGACATTTTCAAGTTGTGGCAGAGAGCGACAGACCCAATGACGATCGCGCCCTGTCGTGGCTTCGAATGGCGCAGTGCGCCTATTACCTCGGACGATACCAATCGGGCGTCGAGTATTCCCAAAGCGCGGCAAAGTTGACGGATGTCGAGCCTATTCTATGCGGCGCCGCATTCGTCAAGGGCAAGTGCCTGTTGAGGCTTGGGCAAAAGAAAAAGGCGCTAGAGCATCTCGAGTCGCTTCCCGAGCAGTTTCCGCATTGTGACTATCTCGACGACGCCCAATACGCCATCGCCTCAGCGTGTTTTGAGGACAACGAGTTCGACGAATCGATCGAGGCGTTCGAGGGGCTTCTCTCGGCTTTTCCTGACAGCTCGCTCGGACCTAAAGCTCTGCTTGGCATAGCCAATTCCTACTACAATATGGGCCACTACGAGAGCGCGGCGACCTATTACGGCAAAACGTTAGGCGGGAAGGCTGAGCCAGCGGACAAGAAATCGGCCCTTTACGGGCTGGTTCTCTGCTATCAGCGTCAAGGGCTGCTTTCGGAGCTCGAAACGCGAATAGAGGAATTCATAAGTAGGTTCAAAGACCAGCGGATGGCCGGCACGCTTCGGGCACTTCTCGCGGAGGAAATGGCGGAACGAAGGCAGTACTTCGGCGCCATCCGGCAGTACAATCAGGCGTTCTACAGCCTCGAGCAGGCTGGGGCGAAGGAGGAAGAACTGGCCAAGATACTCTACCGCATCGGCCAGATAATGGAGCTAACCGGCGACAAGAAGGGGGCCATAAGCGAGTATGATCAGCTGGTTGTTCGATTCAAGGACAACAGGTTCCTTTGGATGGCAAAACTCCGCAAGGCGCATCTTTATGCGGCGCTTAAGCAGACCAAGAAAGCGATCGAGGCATACTCAAAGCTCGCAGAAGAACATCCTGACGATGCGGATATCGCAGGCGTTGCACTGTTGAGGCACGCGGAGTTAGTCAGAGAGCGGGACCACAAGAGATCGCTTGACCTGTGTGATGAGGTCGTCTCTCGCTTCAGTGGGACAACAGTGGCCGCCAGTGCACTGATTCTCTCAGGAGAGATTATGATCGAACGCAAGCGATTTGCCGATGCGAGAGCCAAACTCGACCTGGCCGAAAAGATGGGGCCGCCGCCGGGCCAAAAGGCTTACGCTTCCTATCTTTTTGGCCATTCATTGTTCGCTGAGGGGAACTTCAAAGAGGCCTCGTCTGCCCTCATGCGCGTGAGGTATCTCTATCCGTCCTCGCCCTGGGCGGCGAAGTCACTTCTTCAGGCGGGGAAAAGCCTGCTGAAGCTGGAGCGACCCGGCGAGGCCCGAAAAGTCTTCAACGCTGTCCTAAGAGACTATCCGGACGATGAGGAGGTCGTCCGCCAGGTGCGCGCCGCACTCAATGCGCTTCCCGGCTCGGATTAGCACATGCTCGAGGCTGGATCATAATTGGATTGTGCCGCCAGCGTGCAGGTGAGGCTTGGAGGCCTAGCAGTTGTAGGCATATTCTTGGGTGTAGGTTTATCTCGAAGGACGCGCATAAGTGTCGTGCTGACGGTGATTCGTAGGAAGGATACGGGCCGATGCAACGGGAGTTGATGGAGGCTTTGGCTTGCGCATCCCTGAAAGGGATTAACGTGAGTAGCCCCACGTGCAACGTGGGGAATCCGTGCGTGCGTGCAATCCTCATACCCCGAAGGCGTCTGGCAATCTCAGAGAGATTGCCAGACGCCTTCGGGGTGATTGGCTTCCTGGCTGCTATAATCCGTAGGCTTGGCTTGTGGCCGGCGCCTACGGCTACTGTTGTCATTCCCCTTCAGGGAATTCCAGACACAGAACCCGATGAACAAACCCGGTCAGCTTGAAAAATGCGTATAATTGTCAGGCTTGCAGGTTGTCCCGCAACACGGACGGAGTTGTGTAGGGGTTCGCCGCGCGGCGAATGTCTGCCCACCTGGTGGTACCGATGGAGACATTCAAACGCGCGGAGACAAGCCCCGCCCCTACAGGACCGCGGACACCTGTCGCCCAGCCTCCCCAATCCCAGCCGATTCATTCAGTTCCTCTCCCTCATGGCGGTCGTGGTTCTCCTCTCAGCGCCCATGCTCGGCCAGACAGCTGATCAGTTGGTGTCCCAAGTCGAAAGCCGAAAGCCGAAAGTCAACGTGGAGCGACTTCGGGAATCGAATGCGTCGCCGTCGGTCATTTACGATTTCGCGGAGTCCCTTTTCAGGGAGAACGATTACGAGGCCGCTGCCATGCAATACCGTCTCTTGCTTCATGTTCAGCCCGGTTTCGAGTTCGCGCAGCGCTGCAAGATCAAGATAGCCCTTTGCTGCATCCTGCTCGGCAGGTTTGACGCAGCGCAAGGCGAGCTTGATCGAATGCTGCGCGACGAGTCGATGCGTACGAGGTGGGACGAATTGTTGCTCTGGCAGGCCGTGTGCTTCCTAAACAGCAAGGACTACGTCAGCGCCTACGAGCGGCTTGCGGCCTTGTCCTGCGACGCACAGCCACAGGACATCCGGGCCTATGCCTCATATCTACTGGCGTGGACCTGCCTCTCACGCGGCGATTCGGCGCCAGCGAGGAGGATTTTCGCGTCGTTGTCGGCTTGCGCAGGCAATGCTCCTGCACTCTCGGGAATAGACATGAAGGCGCTTGCTGATGCGGCTTCTGAGGCTAAGTCCCTGAGGCGTAGGTCGCCCGTGGCCGCCGGAGTGCTGAGCGCCTGTTTGCCGGGGGCCGGTCACCTTTACTGCAAGAGATATAGGGATGGCTGTGTTGCATTCGTCTTGAACGCCGTATTCGTCGGCGCCTCGGTCGAGTCATTTGACAAGCGTATCTACGTGGCCGGAGGGATCGCATCATCGGTTGCATTGATCTTTTATTCTGGCACTGTATATGGTGCTGTCAATGCGGCTCATAAGTTCAACAGATCGGAGCGGGAGGAGTTCTTGCGAGACCTGAGGCGAAGGTTTGGCGACGAGCGGTCGCTTTTAATCGAGAGGCTTTACAAATGAGCGACGAGGTTCGAGCAGTGCCGCCTCGCCATTCTTGGAGATAGGAGATGATCGGATACTTGATTGCTGGCGGGCCGGTTATGATACCGATTGTCATCTGTTCGGTGCTCTCCGTGGCCATAATTGTTGAGCGGGCGCTGGCTTTGAGAGATGCGCGGATCATTCCTGATACATTTATCCGTGAGGTCAAGCGCCTCGTGTCCGCTGGCAAGGAGGATTCACTGCTTGAGCTTGCGAGGAAGAGCAGAACTCCGATTGCGCGGGTGATCCACACGACAGTCCTTTCGCGCAGTCTGCCGGGTGAGACGCTGCGCGAGGCGGTGCAGACGGTCGGCAAGGACCAGGCGAACAAGCTTTCGCGGCATTTGGCGGTATTGGCGACAATAGCGAGCATAGCTCCGCTGCTTGGGCTCCTGGGAACCGTAACTGGGATGATCAGGGTCTTCAGCATTATCTCAAGCAAAGGTGTCACGAATCCGTCCGACCTCGCGGGAGGCATCTCCGAGGCGCTGCTGACGACGGCCGCTGGGCTCGTCGTGGCCATCCCCACGCTGATTGCATACAACTTCTTTCATAAGCGCACTAACGCCTACGTCCTGCGGATGGAGGAAATAACGCTGGGAATCGTGTCGCGGCTGTCCCGGGACAGTCGGAAGCACGACGGCAAACCTCCTGAGGGTGCGCTGGCAATCGACGACTGGATCAAGATCGATAGGACGTGACGTAGGGGCGAGGTCTTAAGACCTCGCCCCTACGTCCCAGCGACCGAATTATTACGCGGTCTCACGCAGGTCTGCCCCTACGTTGATTTCTGACTGGTTGCCGAACAAAACTGTTGACAGCCAATAGTAATCTTCATAGGATTCGGCAGAAGCCGAACACAATCTGGAATCGGTGAGTTCTAGGCGGCGATTTCTTCGGCTGAGGATTATCCTAGGTTTGGGTTGGTATTGAAGGTTGCTTGGTCGTTTTTTTGCTCTAGCGGCCAGTAGGAACGAAACATAATTCTAACTTGACAGGAGACTTTTAGGTGAAGGATCTGTATGCACGTTTGTTTATCCTATTTCTGGGGTTGGTTTTCGGTCTGGTTCTTTCAATACCTGCGCACTGCGGCATTACGGGCATCATCAAGGGTGAAGTCAAGGATGCCCAGACCGGGGAGCCGCTTCCCTTCGCAGACATTCTGATATCAGGGCCTGCACTTCTGAAGCCCTATGCGTTTTCGGCGGACAAGGACGGCAAGTTCGTTAGGGCCGGATTGCCGCCAGGAACATATACCGTTGAGGTCGTTTACATCGGTTACGTCAAGAAGAAGATCACTGGCATCGGCGTGGTTATGGACAGGACGGCCTTCGTGAAGGCTGAACTGGAACAGCGGATTGCCCTGGAGAAGGAGATAGAGGTCGTCGCGACCAGTCCGCTGATCGAGAAGGAGGTGTCCGGAACGTCGGACGTTATCGAGGGGGACTACATTGAGGATATGCCCATCCAGGGCCGAGCGTATCAGAACGCTCTGAAGATACTTCCGGGGACGCTCGTCGATCGCGATCAACAGATCCATATCCGGGGCGGCCGAACCGGTGAGGTCGGTTTCAAGGTCGATGGCATGAGCGCCCAGGACCCGGTCACGGGAGGCTACGGCACGAACGTCAACATGAACGCTGTCGAGAAGATGGAGGTCATCACTGGTGGTTATGACGCGGAATATGGCGGCAACATGTCGGGTATGGTCAACGTCGTAACGAAGAGCGGAACCGATACGATGCACGGAGACGTCCACTTCAACTATCAGAATGCCTCACTTGACGGCGTGCCCTACGAATGGCGCGCCCACAATCCGGGCATCACGCTTAAGGGCCCGGTGATCCCCGAGAAGCTCAACTTCTTTCTCTCTCTGGAACTCGAAGACAGCAAGCGGATGTTCCCGTCAGCTGAATGGCCGCAGGATGATTTCGCCGCTGGAACGTGGAAGGAGTTTGGCGGAATGGCGAAGTTCACCTGGCAGGCGGGTATCGACGACAAATTCGTGTTTGAGTATTTCTTCAACACTGTTGACACTCGCCCGGGGAGTGACTTTCTGGAGCCAGTGCACTTATACACACTGAAATTCGATTACCATTTCCTGATGGTCAATCATACTCACACGTTCTCGCCCGAGCTGGTTCTCGAGAGCCTCATTGGGGGGGGGAGGTTCTATCTTGAGGCCAAGGTCGAGGGCAAGGATTGGCACGACTATGAGCCTTGGGCCTATGTGTATGTATGGGATGAGGCCCGCTTCTATGCTAATAAGCAATACGGCGGCAGAGGCGATTACCCTACCTGGCAGTGGCGTGAGGTCTATCAGGGCTTCGCGAACACGAGCGTTACCTGGGTCAAGGATGATCACCGGTTCAGGGCGGGCGCCTACGTCCAATATCTCGACTACGAGGGCGAGCTCATAATCACGCCATATTATCTCATCACCTCTCGCGAGGCCTGGTCTCAGAATCCCGAACAGATTGATTTCTATCTGAAGCGGCACTTCTTCCTTGACAAGGACGACTGGACGACTCATTACGGCGGTGCGTTTGTGCAGGATCGGTGGAGCCTCGACGAGAAACATGACCTCCCAATTTACCTAAACTACGGGCTCCGATACGACTGGCAGGAGGCGAACAGTGGCAGCCTGTTCTCGCCTCGTCTGGGCGTAACCTACACGCCCGACGACAAGACCAAGATCCGTGTCCAATACGGCTGGTTCTTCCAGGTTATTCCGCTTGCGGATGCGATGGCGCGGCCAATTGAGCTCAATTATGAATATGGCGAAGGATATCGGCATAACGGCCCGTTGGAGTTCAACTACTACAAGGGAGCGGCGGGGCTATCGAACCCGGTTAACAAGGCCTTCGAGGTCGGCGTAGAGAGGGAGATATTCCCAGACATTACGCTGGGTGTGACTTATTACGACAAGGACATGCAGGACCTCTTGCAGAATGTTGACGTGAATCCTGACCCCGCGATCGACGAGTGGCAGATGATGAACGTGGCAGGCGCTTGGGCGCGTGGCGCGGAGGTGAAGGTCAAGAAGGCATTCAGCAAAGGTTTCGAGGCCCGGCTGTCTTATACGTATCAGGAGGCCAAGTCGATCGGTATCGACAGATGGGGCGTCATGACGGGCAAGGAGGCTTGGCTGGACTGGGACCTGCGCCATGCCCTGGCGATTTCATTCATGGCTGAGCTGCCTTACGACATAAACCTGAATGGCATTTACAGTTGGAACTCCGGCTTCCCCTATACGCTGAATTACCTCGTCAGGAATGAGGAGACTGACCGGCTGGAGCGCGAAGAGGACAACGTCAATGAGGAGCGCGAGCCATACTACAGCACGTTCGACCTGACGGTGTCCAAGGAGTTCAAGGTCAGGGACTACACGCTGACCATGTTGGTGCAGTCCTACAATCTGTTCGACCATCGCAACGTGGCGTATATGGACGAATTGAAGGGTGAGCCCGAGGCCTATGAGGCCGGCCGGCGGCTGCTTTTTGGCATGAAGTTCGAGTTCTAAGAAACAAGATAGATAAGCGGAAGCATCATAGCCCAGATTCCTTGCCGCCGGGACATCTTGCGCTCACGGGCGGTGCATTAGAGGGGGAGAGGCTTGGTGGGTCTGTTGGAAGCCTTATCCGGGAGAAGCAAGAGTGAGAAAACCAGGCTCTTCGTGGCCGGAGACGTTCATGAAGATGTTGATAGCCGTGTTCGGGGTCTTTTCTCTTCTGATCTGTCACTGTTCGGCGCAAGAGCCAGGAGAGATCGGAGCAGAGCCTTTTGAGGAGGGCACATCACTCTTAGAGGAACCGTTCGACCTCTTGGCAACTGAGACCACACTTGCCACTTCCGCAGCGGCCACCACTGCAACCGTAGCCACGCCAGCCACAGCCCCCTCCGCGGCGCCGACCGAGACGCCAAAGCCGCCACTGGCCAAGGAGAAGGAGGGGGGATTGGGTCTCATCAACCTGTTCAAGAGCGGTGGCCCTGTGATGTGGCCTCTTCTTATCGCGCTCTTGATCGCCATCGGCTTTTCGATTGAGCGGGGCATTGTCTTCGGGGTCGGTAACATCAACGCTCGCGAGTTCATGATGAAGATCGACGCTCATCTCGAAAAGGGGGATACGAAGGACGCACTGGCTCTGTGTGAGGGCACCAAGGGTCCCGTCGCGGCAGTCATAAAGGCAGGGCTCCTTAGATGGGACAAAGGCCGCAAGCAGGTTGAGAAGGCAATCGAGACAACGGGCGCAGGCGCCATGTCCAAGCTGGAAAGGGGCCTTCCCGTTTTGGCGAGCGTCGCCAACATCGCGCCTCTAATGGGCTTCCTCGGGACCGTAACGGGAATGATAAAATCGTTCGGAGTTATCGCAAAGGCCGGCCTCTCGAACCCGGGCCTCGTTGCGCAAGGGATTTCCGAGGCGCTCATAACCACGGCGTCAGGACTTATCATCGCCATCCCGGCGCTTGCGGCCTACAATTACTTCACGAGTTTCGTTGCCAAATCCGCGCTCCAGATGGATGAGAGCACGTCTCAGCTGCTCGACCAACTGAAATGAGGTTCAGGCGCAAAGGGGGCATTCAGGCTGGCATCCCATCGTCGTCGATGGGCGACATAGCTTTCCTTCTGATAGTTTTCTTCATTGTAACGACAACGTTCAGCGTCGATAAGACGAAGGTCAACCTTCCGCAGAGCCTGGAGCGCGAGGCCACGGTCCCGGGCGCAGCCATCATCGTCGTTGACAGCCAGGGTCAGGTCTTTCTCTCGACAGGGGACCATAACCCCGAGCCGCACGGCATCGATGACGTAACCATTTTCGCGCATAACCTGGTAGCGCGGACGCCTCAGATGCAGTTCACGGTCAAGGCGTCCAAGGATGTCGAATATCGCTACGTTGACAAAGTTATCGAGCAGCTCCGCGACGCGAACGCCCGCAACATCTCACTTCTAACAGCCCAGAGGGTGCGGAGCTCCGCACGCTTGTAGAGGATTGACGTGAAGTTTGGAACCAGATTGAAGGTTGACGAGGAGATAAACTCCTCCTCGACGGCTGACATCGCCTTTCTGCTTATTATTTTCTTCATGGTTACGACGGCGTTCGGCACGACCAGAGGCCTCGAGATGACCCTTCCCAAAAAGCAAAAGGCCGAGGAAGTCAAGACGACCGAGGCGGTCCTTATCGAGATCGACGAAGACGGCAGCATCAGCATAGACGGAATCCCTTATTCGGTCGAGGACATTCAGCCATATCTGGAACCGAAGTTGGCGAGAAATCCCAATAAATTCGTCCTAGTGAAATCTGACTTATCTGCCAAATACCAGGGTATGGTCTCAGTGATTGACGAGCTTAGGCAAGCGGGAGTCAAGAACATCTCGATTCCCACGCAGAAAGAGATTCAGCTGTGGGAACAGTATTAGGCAATTGCGGACAGTCTTGTGTAGGGGCGCGGTCTCAGACCCGCCCGAATGAACACGTGGACGCGCCATCAGAAGACGGGCAGACACAAGGCCTGCCCCTACATATTGGCATTTTAGGAGGGTAATCATGCAGAGGTCTTATCACTCGTTACTGTCAATTGTCGCCATCGTCGGCGGGCTACTTGTCGCGCCGTCCGTGATGCTCGCCCAAGACGCCCCTGCTGCGGGCAGCGCGCTTGCCGCCTCGGAGAATCCTCTGGAACTCATCAAGGACTACAAGGGCGAGAAGATTGCATTCAGCCTCGACATAGCCGCGTTTAAGCTCTACGACGCGCCGGGCGCGAAGATCGAGGTCTATTACGACATACCGAACGCCGGGCTGGAGTTCAAGGAGGTCGCATCGGGCGAATTGGCCACGACTCTGATTATCGCCGTCAGGATACTTGACAAGGACGGCAAAGTCGTCAAGGAGGCGGCAAATCGCGGCTCGACAAGAGTCAAGGACGCGAAGGAGGCCACGGACCCCGCGCTTTCGAGTAAGTTCGTCTCATCATTCAACCTCAATCCCGGACGCTACGTCTTCAAGATCGGCGTCAAGGACAACCTCAGCGGCAAGATCGGCGTTCAGGAGAAGGAGTTCGAGGTCAAATCGATTGCGAAGGATGAGCTAGGCATAAGCAGCGTTGAATTCGCCAAGGAGGTCGAAAAGGCCAAGCCGGCCGAGGAGTCGGGCTTTTTGAAGGACACCCTCAAGATGCTCGTTACGCCTCACCCGAGCCGCACGTATCGCCTCGGCGACACGCTGTCGGTCTATTTCAACATCTACAACCTGAAGGTCGATAACGCCAAGAAGCCCAGGTTCAAGATCACCTACAAGTTCAAGCGTGAGGGCGACCGGCGAATTATTCGCAGGATCGTCGATGGCCAGCGCGTCGAAGGCGTCAACCAGAGTCATCTCTATTCGTTCGATGTGACTGAAGAGAACAAGTTCAACGTCGGCGATTATACGCTGTTCATAAAGGTCACGGACGAGCTCGGCGAGAAGGCGGTAGAGACGAAGGAGCCGTTCAAGGTAGTTAAGTAACAAGATGCCCATAGGATTCGTGCAAGCGGTGTTTGAGCTGGCATTTCAACGAAACAAGTGGCTTAGCGATCTGTTTTGATAATAGTTACTATTATGGTTTATGTGATTGGCAGCTAACGAACAACTAAACTGATAAGACGGAGGGAAGTGTGATGCGTAGCAGTCGTTTTCAGAGTTTGTTGGTCGGCCTCTTAGCGTTTGTGCTGGCCGGCGTGTTTTTCTTTGCCGTGACAGCCTTCGCGGCGGAGGAAGAGGAGGATGGTGGCACATACACCGGCATCCCCAAGGACCGAAGCTGCACCTGGTGGCTGGACGAGAGCAAGGAGGTGTCCAAGGAGGACAGGGCTGAGATAAAGAAGCTGTTCGAGGCGCTTGAGAAGAAGCTCGAAAAAGACGGCCTCGACTCGGTTGAATACCCCTGGAAGCCGCCTGAAGATGAAGAAGAGAAGGAGGCTGAGGAGAAGAAGGAGGAGAAGGAGCTAACCGACGAGCAGAAGAAGTGGGAAGAGGATGAGTGGTTCGAGGACCCCGAGACCTGCCCCGGCGTGATCATCCCGAGCAAGGATGACATCAACGTCGCTAAGGTTGACGGCATCGCCACGGGTACGCTTTTCGTCGTCCGCGGGAAGTTTGAGGATCCGCGCATCGAGGTCTGGCGGATGAAGCTTGCCAAGGAGGACGATGAATGGTCGGTAGTAGGTCGGGAGATCGAACAGTCATTTGAGCCTGTCTATTTTCTTCACGTGAGAGAGAATACGGCCTTCAATTTCAAAACGCTGAACATCGACCACGACCGGATGCACATCTCCGCTGAGGATGGCCGGTTTTATCCATTATATGCCGGCAACGACACAATAATAGGCGGAACCGTGTTTGGCGGCGAGGCCAGAATGAACTTCACGCCACCAAGAAGGCTGGCCAAGGACTGGGAGACTGACCAGGAACTCGTTCAGGTGCGGTTGAGAACCCAGGAGTTTCTTGGCAAGGGCCAAGGCGTGGAGGAGTTCAAGAACGCTGAAGTGACCATGTTCACATTCTACTTCACGCCGTCCAACTTCAAGCAATTCGTCCAAATAGACGGCCTAGAGAGCTTCCCTGTCGATGATAAGAAGGAATTCAAGGAGGCGAAGAAACGTGCAGAGGGCGAGATCGACTGGTTGGCCGCGACGAACTGGGCCGCCAAGCTGCCCAACAAGGGTCAGCCGGAGGGCGAGAAGAAGCTCCTGAAGCTCTACTACTTGCATGATTACGACGGCCTATGTGACATGTATATCAAGACACCCAAGTACCATTGGATAGGCTATTACGAGTATCCGCTCACCGCCTACTCAGGATATCAGGAAGAGATATACGTGTATGCGAACCGTGACGTAGCGCTGATGGCGGGAGACAGAGGAAAGGGAGTGACATTGTGCCGCTATAACCGGGCCGATCAGCGCGAATCGTTGACCCGTCGGGAAGCTGAATACGAGCCTGTAGCGGATGGGGACGAGCTAGACCGGAAGGTTGACGTGAATATAGGTTTCAAGGAGATAACGCTCCAGACCGAAACGTCACTCAGTGAAACGGGACTAGTCCTGGGCTCGACAGCCATATTTGCGAAGTTCAGAACCACCATGGAACTGGAGGTGTTGAAGTCTGGTGTCAGGGTTCTGCCATTTCAGTTATGGATGATGAGCACGCCTGATGGACCTTCGACCAAAGTGATGAAGATATTGGATGACAGAGGTTTGGACGTCTTGGGATTTGACACCACGGGCACTGCCGCCAGGCTCACGTTGATATTCCCAGTTCTGGCAGCTGGCCAGCGTCTTACGTTCACAACCGAGTACGAAGGCGCGCCTTGCGCAAGGATGCACTCAACTTCCTCCTATGGCTCTGCCGCCTCCAGGTGGATTCCAGAATACGGCTATTTGGATTGCGGCACAATCGAGATTGTCCTGGGTGTACCAAAGCCGAATGTCGGCGTTACCGTCGGCGGCCTTATTGAGAAGTGGGAGGATAAGGGTCAGAATTTCTCGCATTGGGCGTCCGACGAGTGTATCCGAATGGCGGTTATATGTTATTCGGACTTCAACGTGATCGAAGCAACTTTTCCCAAGCCCAATGGCCAGGACCTGAAGTTCTATTACTTCTACCACAACAAGCTGGGATACACTGTATCAGAGGCGGACGTTACAGATTTTGAGGACCGCCACACAGGCGGAGGCGCTTGGGGCGGACAAGGCAGGAGGACTGAAGAAGATTGGAGAGCCGCGGCCAAGTTCCACAAGTTGGATTACCAAATGCGTAGTCCCCAGAGTGTTGTGGATGAGTTCGAGAGTATCCTCAAGTTCCATCAGAACATTTATGTCTCTTACCCATATAAGAAGATCGCTGCTGTCATGATGCCAATTCTCACGTTTCTAGGGCAAGGCTTCCCCACGCTCTTGACCCTGGACGGCACGTCTTTTGTGTCCGAAGGCGACAGGGCCGCATACGATTGGCTTTTCAAATACATGTATGGCTGGGGTCCTGAATTCTGGGCTCACGAACACGGCCATCAGTACTGGGGTCACGTCGTCGGCTGGAGAACGTGGCGTGACCAGTGGTTCTCGGAGACATTCACGGAGTTCCAGTCTTCGATGTATATGCAGGCCACAAGAGGCGATGAGCCCTACAAGAGGAAGTATCAGGAGTGGTACGGTCACGCTCTGGAATGCTACAAGAACGGTCCGCTGGCGATGCCCCAGAACAGGATGGGCCCTGGCGGGGGGCGTCGTGGCATGTATTCCAAGGGCCCGTGCCTAATGCACATGCTTCGCCGGAACATAGGCGACAAAGCGTACATTGCCTATTGCCGGAACCTCGTCAAGTCGTTGTATTGGAAGAACCCGACGACCTGCGATTTCCTGGAGGTTCTCGAGCAGACGCTCGGTAAGGAGAATATAAAGGCTCTCTACGGCAAGGAAGACATGCGCTGGTGGTTTGACCAGTGGATATATGGAATGGGCATCCCCAGCTACGAATATGGCTACAAAATCTCCGGGAACACGGCCAAGATCAAGATCAAGCACCTAGCAGACAAGAAGGTCGGAGAACACGCGGCAGAGAACTTTCGAGTTCGGATTCCGATGTGGGTATATCCCGAATCTGGCGAGAAGTATGCCATTCCGTTGCTCCTGAGGGGCGAGAAGCTGATTGAGGAGTTCGAGGTCAAGCTTCGCGGTCCAGCTAAGGAACTTATCCTCAACGAGTTTGACACCGTTTTGGTGCGCAAGATCAAGAAGGTCAAATATAAGAAGATAAAATAGGGTTTCTGGCTCATTGTTAGTTTCTCCTTCCAGGGGGGTGGTGAAAGCCGCCCCCCTCTCCCTTATTGTAAT
>CAYZPW010000048.1:0-25241 GCA_964480475.1 uncultured bacterium
CAGAACTCGACAAGCCACTTCCGGTTAGAGCTAAGAATGTCGTCATAGGAGAAAAGCACCTTCATGTCGTACTTCTCCCGCATCCACACGATCTCCTCGATCACCTTGTCAACCGCACGCAGCCTAGGCCCGCCCCACATCATTTTCGAGGCGCAGAAACCGCAGTTGCTGTAGCAGCCTCGGCCAGCCGCGAACGGCAGGATCATGTCCCTCTTGGTAGCCAATCCCCTCATCTCGAAGTAATACTCGTGAAGCGGCATGAGGTCCAACGCGGGATACGGCAGAATGTCGAGGTCCTTTATGAGCGGCCTGGGCGGAGTCGAGACAACCTCGCCGTCTCTCCTGTAGGTAACGCCCTTGACCTGCGACACGTCACCGCCTTTCCAGACGGTGTCAATGAGTTCATGCGCCGTGATCTCCCCTTCGCCGCGAACGAGGTAGTCCACAAAGTCATGGTCCCTGACGAGCTCCCTGTCGAGTGCGGTTGCGTGTGGCCCGCCGATAATCGTGACGATGTCGGGATGCGCCTCCTTGATCTCCCGGAGATGGCGAAGAGCACTCTGATGGGTCGCGGCGATGGAAGTAACGCCGACGAAATCGAAGTCGTGGTAGGAGAGGTATTCGACGACGCCCTCGTAGCTCACCTCGAGCGCCGTCGCGTCCAGGATATCGACGTCTATGCCCCGCTCCCTCAGATAGGCCGCTATGTATGCCACGCCGATGAGAGGCATGCACTGATACTTGGGCCGAACCGTCTTTGCGGTCATCAGCAATACTTTGGGATTCTTCGCCATCTCAAACACCTATTCAACTTGCACCGAGCGTCAATTCACGCGGCCAATCTTGCCACGCAGCTGCACGATGTCAACAGCGAGAACTGAAGTCCGAAGTCCTGAGTCCAAGGTCCAAAGTCGAGGAGTGGGAGTTCCGGGTTCGATGTTGTGGATTGAGCTGAGGTCAGCGGGCGCAACAAATCGAATCCAAGCTGGTTGCTTTCCTTTTCGCCTTTTTGTCCGCCGTAGTTGGCCCCCGCGGCGAAGGAAGATTATCCTTTTGCCGTTCCGCGTTCGCCGGAGCTTCCGCTGTGCCCAGTGTTGGCGGACAGGTTGCCGGAAAAAAACTCGCCCGTCTCCCCGATGGGGAAACTCCTCCCGAATCTGCGTTGACAGAGCAGCGAGGCTCGTGCTAAAAGAAGCGGGCCACCGGCCGCGAGGATGGGCTTGACGGATCATGCGCAAGGGTTTCTCGAAAAACGCCCGGCCAGGTTTGATGGGCTGCTCGGGATGACTGACTGTCGTCGGGGTTGCGTCGTTTGGCTGGCGCCGAGTTACGGGATCACTGGTTTCAGAATCAGATAGAAACTGAATCGATATATGAAAGGCGGCTGATAGATTGTCGATTTTGCCATACGTCTGGCTCGGTTTGAGCGTGTTGCTACTCGCTCTCGGGCTTACTCTGCCATACGAGATCACTTTCTGGCTGGCGATTGACGCTTTCATCGTGATGATCATCGCCTTTGCGGGCGCCTCGCCTATCGCCCAGGTTATCACAGCGGTGGTTCTCGGGGTTCTATTCTGCTTCTTATCCAAGAGGCTAGCCTTCGCGAGTCTCCGGCCGCTGAGGGACACACAGACAATTAGAGCCAACCCGGACGAGCTCATTGGGAGACAAGGGATAGTCGTGATCAGCGTCCACGGGAGCACAAAGCGGGGCCTCGTCAACTTCTCTGGAGAGAAGTGGGTCGCAGAAGCAGAAAGAGGCGTGCAACTAGCCCAGGGCGACGAAGTCGAGGTGGTCTCGCTCAAAGGGCAGCGCCTGGTTGTCAAGCCCGTCTAGTTACGCGGCTTGGCTCGACGACTCATCTGGACGAAGATAAACCTGGCCCGTCGGGTGACTTTCGACGTTCGACTTCCCACCTTGAGCTGTTTCCGTCGGCAAACCACCTCTTCTTGACTGAGGGCCACAGCTTGATAAACTCTCGATTGAACCCGATTGCGGGAGACAGCGAGTAATCGATTCTGGGCACATCCACGATGGGCGGCCTGTAAATGAGCAATCTTCCGAGTGCGCGCATCTTTCGGCTGTTGTCATGCGTTGTCGTTGCGACGCTGATGACTACCTATGCGTATTCGCGGGACGAGGCGTCGATGTATCAGTTCGCGCTTCGTCTCTTTGAGGACGGCGAATACCTGCTGGCCGCGAAGCAGCTTGAGCAGCTCATGTCCCAATACCCCTCCGGCAAGCTCGTTGCCGACGCTATTTTCCTCAATGGCTGCGCTCAGGACAACCTGGGCAACTACAAGGAAGCTGCACGTTGGCTCCGCAAATATGTAGCCGAGTTCCCGTCCGGAGAAAGACTCTGCGAGGCGATGGTTCTTCTGGGAACCAATCAGCGCCGGATGGGGCACTATTTGATGGCCGAGCAGACGTTCAAGGACTTGCTTGAGAAGAACCGGTGTGAGAAGCAGCATGACGAGGCCACCGCGAAGCTGGCCGAGCTTCTGTTCATCCAGGACCGCTTCAAAGAGGCAATCGAGTACTACGGCCAGCTTTTCCTAAAAGGCTTCAGCGAGCAGCTTGGGGCGCCGATTTACGAGCATTACGCACAATCGCTGCTTGCTGTATCGGAGCTTGATCGGGCCCGAAAGGCGTTCAAAACGCTGAGCGAGAAGGCTAAGGACGACGCGACAAAGGCCCGTTCCCTGTTCAACCTCGCGGTAACGGATTACCTTGCAAGTGACTTCAAGAAGGCTGAGGAGCTCTTCTCGTCGCTCCTTCAGGAGTTCCCCAATACAGAGCACGCGACCGCGGCGTCGCTCGGAATGATCTGGTCAGCATACAGGCAGAAGGACTATCAGCGTGCCGCCGCTCTACTGGGCGAGCACCAGTCTTTGAAGCAAGCCGACTTCCAGCTTGCAGAGAGCGCTATTGACGCGTACCAGGACGCCGCGCTGGGCGACTACGGCTCTGCCATTTCCAGGCTCAGGGGAGTTCTCGAGGACAAGAGTTCTATCAGCACAAGAAACAGGCTGGACATACTGCGGCTGGTCGCAACGTGGCTCGAGGCGAAGGACGATAATCTAACGGCTGCATCGACCCTCGAGGAAATGCTCGCCTTGAATATGGGGAGCGAGGGGCGATATGAGAGCCGGTTCCGCCTCGCCCACAATCTCCTTCAGGCCAAGCAGCTCGCCCGGGCAGAAACGCTCTTTCGGGAGCTTATCGAGGAGGACCCGTTTGGCCCCCACATTGAGCAATGCCACCTAATGCTCGCCAGAACGAGTCGAATGCGGATGCAATTTGACCAAGCTGTCGAGCGCTACAAGTCAGTCTCACATTCGTTCCCTGAAAGCCCCGTTGCGGCGGAGGCTGCGCTCGAATGTGCCGAGATGCTGCTCGACTGCGGGCAACCTATGGAGGCGTTGCCGCTGCTGAATTCGCTGCGGTCCAGCGCCTCCCAAGCGCCTGAGCTTGCAGAAAGGGCGCAGATTGCGCTTTGCAGAGGGTTTTACGCAATCAAGGCGTTTGAGAACTGCGAGGCGAGCGCGGAGGACTTCCTGAAGCGCTACCCCAGGTCCTGCTATCTGAGTGAGGCGCTAATGCTCAGGGGACTCTCACTTCAGGCGATTGGGAGCAGCGTGGAGGCGCTGAAGAGCCTGAATGCTTCCCGCGAGGCGCTTCTCAGGGGGCCGCCGCACCGGGACACGATTGTTGGGACGCTCCTGAGTTACCGCTCGCTCGGGCAGTTCGGGAGATGCGGGTCTTACATCACGGACATCCGTAAGTCCTATGCGCTTGACGTTAAGCTCTCGAGGATGCTCGGTTTCTGGGACTGCTACATCAGAAAGGAGCGTGGCAGCGCGAAAAAAGCGGGCGAATGCTTCTCGGAGCTAGCCCGCGACTACGATGAGCCGGAGTTTGCCTCGCTCTGCTACGTCGAGGCCTCGCGGTGCAGCGGCTCTGCGCAGAGACCGGCGGACACGGCGGGCTATCTCTCCGAACTGATTTCTCTGGAGCCCGATTGGCCGTTCGTTTCACTCGGCGAGGAGGGCTTGCGCAAGGCCCTGGTTGAGCAGGGCGAGGCAGAGAAGTCGGTGAGCGCAATCGCACAGTTCCGTGAGCACGAGCCTGGCGCGTTCTTGGAGATCGAGCGGACTCACAAGCAGGCAAATGCGGCCTTTCAGGAGGACAGGCTCAAGAAGGCCTCGCGCCTGCTTCGGAGGCTTATCAGAGCGTATCCGGACAGTCAGCTCCTTTACAACTCGAGGCTCCTGCTTGCCCAAGTGTATTTGGCCAGAAAAAAGCTCGGAGCGGCCGAGGACGCACTTTCACCGATTCTTTCGGATCAGAACACAACCCCACACATCAGGCAGCAAAGTCTCGCTCTGATGGGCGATATATGGTTCGAGCGGCAGAAGCCCAGGAATGCGGTTGAACATTACATAAAGCTCAATCATCCAGTTCACGAGGGGCGTCAGGATGAGGCCTTGCTGCTCTTCAGAATTGGCGGAGCATATCGCCGGCTTGGGGAACTGGAACGCGCATTCGAGTATTACAAGACGATGGTCATCGACTACGGGAGTGAAAAGGGGATGTGCAAGGAGCTCATCGCAGTTGGTGACGACCTCCGCAAGATGGCCAGATTCCAGCTGGCCCGCTCTGCGCTTGGTATCGTGATCGCAGATGACAGCTGCGAGGCTCGATACACAGTCGAGGCGCAGTTTTGGTTTGCCCGCACTCTTCAGGAGCAAGAGCGGTTTGACGAGGCGATTCTCAAATACCTTGATCTATCCTACAGCTTTACTCAGGAAGAGACAATTCCATGGGTTGCAAGCGCGAGAGCGAACGTGGGCGAGTGCTATGAGGCGAAGGGCGACCTTGACGAGGCAATCAGGGTATATGAGAAGATCGTCGAGAAGTATCCTCGTTCGCTCTGGAGCAAGCAGGCTCAGGCCAGGATCGACCGGATAAGGCAGCTCAGAGCCAGCGCCAAGAGTGAGAGGGCGGAGTGATGAGCAAGAAGATCATCATCAACGAGGAGGCTGGGGAGACCCGTATCGGCATCTTGGAGAATGACGCGCTGGTGGAGCTTTACGTTGCGCGGCGCGAGAACATGACGCTCGTCGGCAACGTGTATAAGGGTAGGGTCACCCGCGTTCTACCCGGCATGCAGGCGGCTTTCGTGGATGTTGGTCTGGAGCGCGATACGTTTCTTTACGTATCAGATGTCTATGACACGATGGATGAGTATGAGCGACTGATGATGGCTCCCACGGACATGGAGGCCTCGAATGCGCAGCTGCTCCGTACAAAGCCCAAGAGCAATCACTCAATCGAGCAGCTTCTCGTGCCCGGACAGACCATAGTCGTGCAGATCACGAAAGACCCTATTGGCGCCAAAGGCGCCCGCGCCTCATCATTCATCTCACTGGCCGGGAGGTTCCTTGTTCTACAACCATCGATGCCTCATATAGGCATCTCGCGTCGAATTGAGGACGAAGAAGAACGGGACCGGCTCAAGGAACTTGTCAGCGCGCTCAAGCCCGACGGTATTGGGCTGATCATTCGCACGCTCGCGATTGGCAAGGGAAAAGAGGAGTTCCGCTCCGATATAGAATTCCTGGTGAAGCTCTGGCAACGGATCTACAAGAGGAGCGAGACCGCTCCGGCGCCGACCCTGATCTACAAAGAACCAGACCCAATCCTGAGGACAATTCGCGACTTCTTCACACCAGACGTGGAGCGGGTGGTCGTCGATTCTGAGGAGGCCTACCAGCGATGTGTGGAATACGTGGACAATATGCTCCCGGGAATGGCTCATCGGGTCAAGCTCTTCGTGAAAGATACGCCTATTTTCGACGAATACGGGATAGAAAGCGAGATACAGAGAGCTCTGCGCCCTAAGGTGTGGCTGCGCTCGGGCGGGTTCCTCGTAATCGACCAGACCGAGGCGCTGGTCTCGATCGACGTAAATACCGGCAAATACGTTGGAAAGGAAAGCCTCGAGGAGACGTTGCTGAATATCAACATGGAAGCGACCAAAGAACTGGCGAGGCAGCTTAGGGTTCGCGACCTGGGCGGCATTATCATCATCGACTTCATTGATATGGAAAGCGAAAAGAACAAGGAACACGTCCTTGCCGCGCTCGCTCACGAGTTAAAGAAAGACCGCAGCAAGACGACGATCACGGAGATCTCGAGCCTGGGCCTTGTGGAGATGACTCGCAAGCGAGTTCGCGAGAGCCTCGAGAGAATGCTCTGCGAGAAGTGCCCTCTCTGCGCTGGCACCGGTCGGATAAGGTCCAGAGCAACGATATGCTATGAGGTCCAGCGCGAGATACGCCGCGTTGCGGAGTTCTCGGTTCACAAAGAGATACTCGTCCGGGCACACCCGTCCGTCGCCAACGTGCTGCAAAACAAATCCAAAGACATAATCATCGAGTTTGAGAAGACGTTCAACAAGCGGGTGCTCATTAACGCAGACTCCGCGCTGCATCCCGAGCGCTTCGACGTAGTAACCCTCTGACGGGACGACATGAGTGGCAGACGACGTCTTTCCGTAGTGATTCCGGCCTATAACGAGGAGAAGCGGCTCACAAGGGGCCTGCATTCTGTGCTGGACTATCTCGAATCTCAGGAATTTACCAGCGAGATAATCGTTGTCGATGACGGCAGCACCGACAGGACGTTCTCGCTTGCCAAAGAGTTCGGCGAGACGACTGCCGGACGGTCCGGAAAGGTGTCATTTGAGGCGGTTACGAACATCAAGAACGTGGGCAAAGGCTACTCAGTGGCTCGCGGCATGGACATCGCTCGGGGCGAACGAGTGCTGTTCACGGACGTTGACCTCTCCGCGCCGATTGGCCAGGCGGACGAGCTCGCATCTTGGCTTGACAAGGGCTACGACGTGGCCATCGGCTCCAGACGCCTGCCCGATTCACAACTGGAGCCGCAGCCGTTCTATCGGCGCCTCATGGGGCTTTTTTTTGGCTTGCTGACGTCGCTTGTCGTCGTCAAGGGCTTTCGCGACACGCAGTGCGGCTTCAAGATGTACACCCATGAGGTGGCGAAGGCGATCGCGTCGCGGCAGGTCATGCCGGGCTTCGTCTTCGACGTGGAGCAGCTCTTCATCGCCAAGAGGCTCGACTTCAAGGTTGCGGAGGTCCCCGTCTTCTGGGCCGACGACCGAGAGACCAAGGTCCGGATCGGGATTGACCCGCTAAAGATGGCGATCGGCCTCGTCAAGATACGCATAATACACTCGAGGCTTGGGAGGGAGCGATGAAATGAGCAAGCCGATGTTCGGCGTGATAATGGCTGGCGGCTCGGGAACTAGACTCTGGCCACAGAGCCGAAGGCAGACGCCAAAGCACCTTCTTCCACTCGTCAGCGGCAAGACGATGCTCGAGATGACTTTCGACCGAATCGCGGACGCGATTACCCCCTCCAACATACTCGTCGTTACACTCGCCGAGCAGGCCGCTGCGATTAGAGAATGCGTCCCCGCGATTCCGGCCGAGAACGTCATCGCCGAGCCAGTCGGCCGGAACACAGCGCCCTGTATCGGCCTGGCCGCGCTCATCGTCCGGGACCGATGCCCCAATGCCTCAATGGCGGTAATGCCCGCCGATCACATCGTCTCTGACAAGCAGAAGTTCGAGCACGTCATAAGGACCGCGGCGCGCACGCTCGACGCTCGTCCAGAATCGCTCATCACAATCGGTATCATTCCAAAACGGCCAGCGACCGGCTTCGGCTACATAAAGAAGGGCAAGCCCTGCACAGAACGAGGTCAGGATGGTCTCACCTGCTTTGAGGCAAAAAGATTCATGGAGAAACCGCCTTTTTCGAGGGCGCGCGAGATGGTCGCTGACGGCGGCTATTTGTGGAACGCGGGCGTTTTCTTCTGGCGCGCGGACACGGTCCTTCGGATGATAGATCGCCACCTTCCAGAGCTCGGTTCCGGGCTTACGACGTTGAGCAAGGAACTGGGAAGCGAAAGCTTCGACGAACTGCTCGCCGACCTTTACGAGGAAATCACACCGATCTCGATCGACTACGGCGTCATGCAGAAGGCAGACAAGGTCCTCGTCATCGAAACCGACATCGGCTGGGACGACGTCGGCAGCTGGGCATCGCTTTCTAACATCTGGCCCGCCGATGAGACCGGGTGCGCCTCAAATTGCGAGCTCATAACGGTCGAGGCAAGAAACTGCGTGGCCTTCTCGCCCAAAAGGCTCGTCGCCATAGTCGGGTTGGAGGATATTGTCGTCGTCGATTCAGACGACGCAGTCTTGGTCTGCAAGAAGGACAAGGCGGAGGATGTCCGCGAAGTAGTGCAAGAACTCGAATCGCGCGGCCTCAAGCACTTATTGTAAACGGAACCACGAATGAACACGAATAAACACGAATGACAAAAGAAAAGCTATTTCTTGTTGTGCCTTCGTGATCTTCGTGGACAAAAGCTGCGTTCAATCAGGCGTCCACGAAGGACACTAAGAATCACGAAGAGAGAATAAGCCTCCCTTTATTCGTGTTTATTCGTGTTCATTCGTGGCTACTTCTTCTCATCGATGTCGGCCAGCAGCTCTTCGGCTTTCCTGACGTAGCCCTTCATCCCCGCGGATTGGGCGAGCTCCTTCGCCTGCTTGGCGTAGCTGGTCGCCTTGGCAGTTGCGTCATCTCGCGACAGAGGCGGCCGTTCGCCTTCCTGGCCTTCGTCATACCACCGGGCCATCTTGAGATGTGCCTCCGAAAGCGCCAGCCGGCAAGTGATCATTAGCACCCAGTGCTGGGTCTCATCCGCGATAGAGTTGGCCTGTGCCCCAGACGAGAGAGAAGCCTGCCACCTGCCCATCGCCGCGTGAGCACGACAGAGCACGGAGAGCGACTCAGAAAGGAACTCTCGCCTGCCCCCGGACCGGGATGCCTTCTGTGCCTGAAGCGCGATCCTTTTTGCCTCGGCCCAATCGCCTCTGTCAGCGTGGACTCCGGCTATCTTGGACAGCGCCCAACCGATCGTGGGCCGGTCGCCCAACTCCCGCCTGATGGAAAGCGCCTGGTCAAAGCACTGGAGTGCCTGTTCATGCCTGCCGAGATCGTTGTGCAGGATGCCCATGTTCCCTATCACGGTTGCAATGCCGCTCCGGTCCCCCAGCTCCTGGAATATCTGGAGGGCCTCATCATAATATCGAAGCACTTTGTCATAGTCGCCGCGTTCGTGGTTGACCATGCCCTCGTTGTTCAGGGCGTGAGCGGTGGCCCGGCGGTCGCCTAACTCCCGGGAGAGCCAGAGCGATTCTTCGAAGTACCGTAGGGCCTGATCATGGTTGCCTCGCCGGCCGTACACTGCGCCCATGTTGCCGAGCGTTATGGCGATCGTGCGTCGGATGCCGAGCTCCCGATGTATTGAAAGGGCCTCTTCCAAACACCTCAGCGCTTGATCAAAGTTCCCGCGACGGGAGTGGACTTCGCCCATATTGGTCAGCGAGAGCGCCACGCCGCGCCTGTTGCCTGAGCTCCGGGACACAGAAATCGCCTCCTCGAAATGTCTAAGGGCCTGTTCCCAGTCGCCGCGCTCGGCGTGGACAATGCCTATTGTCCCGAGCGCCGTGGCCTCCGTGGTTCGGTCATTGGCCCGGCGTGCGGCGTCAAGGCCCTCCTTGCCGAGCGAAAGCGACCGAGCCGAATCGCCTTGAACATGCATCAGCCAGGCTTTCTTCGACAGAGCGACGCCTCGCCACCTGCCGTCCCCCGCGCCGGCCAGAACCTCGCACAAAAAAATCGCCTCGTCCCAGCTGCCCAACACGGTCAGAACCTCAATGCGCGAGACGAGAAGGTCACTTTGCTCCTCTGCCGAGAGAGGACTCGAGGTCACGCGTTCGCAAAGTCGGTCATAGTTTTTGAAAGCCGCCTGAGCTTCCAAGTTCCGCTGTTGATCTCCGTTGTAAATCCCCCAGAGAGCAGCGCTCCTGACGGCCTTCTCAATCTCTCCGGCGGCCTCCCAGTGTTCGGAGAGCATCCCATGGAAAGTGTCTAAACGGTCTTCGTAGAGCTTCTCGACCCTCGTTGCGATGAGCTTCGATAGATCGCGGCGAAGGCTTTCGACCAGACGCGAGACGAGTATCTCGCGGGTCAGAGCGTGCTTGAATATGTATTCCAGTTCTGGCTCGACGGCCTTTTCAAAAACGATCTCTCGCGCAAGGAGCGTCTGGATGGCTTCGTGAACGTGCCACGTGCCGTGCAGCGAGCCGTGCAGATCACATAGGAGGCTGTAGGGAAAAGAGCGGCCAATGACCGCGCCGTAATAAGCCACCTGCTTCACACGGCGGGGCAGGCGGTCGAAGCGCTCCCCCAGGACCCCTGAGAGGCCCATTGGCAGCGGCATCTCCTCGATCTCTTCGGTCAGGTACATCTTGTCGCCCCTCAACTCGAGCTTGGCCCGCTCCAGCAGGAGGTGAAGAAACTCCTCAGCAAACAGAGGATTGCCCTCTGAGTAGCGTCTCAGCCGCCCAATTAGCGCCCGCTCTCTCTCACCGGGTGCCAAGTAGAAGTTCAGAAGGTCCGTTTCAGCGTCGCTCGACAGCGGCTGAAGGTTCATCTCGGTGAACGGCACATCTGTTCTTCTCGCGAACTTCGGCTGGTAGCCCGGCCTGTAAAGCAGGAGAATGAGGATTGGGAAATCGGCGACACAGCCGGCGAGGTACTCGACGAAGTCCGCCGTGCCGCCGTCCGCCCAGTGCATGTCCTCGAAGACCACGACGAGCGGCTTGGTTTCCGACCATCGCTGATAGAGCCGCCTGATAGCCAGCCATACGTTGTCCTTGATCGCCTTCGGCTCCAGCGCGGATACAGGATCGTCCGGATGCCTCAACCCGAAAAGGTGATGAATATACGGGACGAATTCGGCGTCGAGACCTGCGCCCTCCTTAAGTCCCAAGAGCCCGTCGGCAGTCGCTTCGCTACTGGATGTTGTTTCAAAGCCGAGCGCGGATGCGACCTGCTCCTTAATCGGCCAATAAAGCGGCGTCTGGCCGATTGCCCAAGTGCCCCCTCCAAGAAAGCGGAAACCCCGTCTGCCGAGCAGTTCGCGAAGATGCCACTTGAACTCGCGCTTAAGCCTCGATTTGCCGATGCCCGCCTCGCCCGTGATCCCGAAGATGTGTGAGAACTCCTGGAACCTGCCCTCACCCGGCTTGCCCGGCTTGGGATCGGGGTAACAGCTCTGAAGCTTGCCAAACGCCGCCTTGAGCGTGTCCAACTCGTTGTCCCGTCCGAACATCGAGGCGCCGAGCTCGGAAAAGCCTATCCGCTCACCAACAACCGGTTTCGGGCCGACCAGCCGGAACACCTCCAGAGGTTTGGACACGCCGGAGAGCTGCTGCACGCCGAGGCTCTCAAAATCGAACGTCTCCTCCGCGAGCCTCTTGACCTGGGAAGAGACCAAGACCGTCCTTGCAAAGGCTGCATCGGCGAGGCGCTTGGCCAGATTTACCGTTTGGCCGAGGAACGTGTATTCTAGCTTTTGAGAATCGCCGAGCCTGCCCGCCTCGACGGCCCCGAATGCGATACCTGCGTGGACAGCGATCGGGGTGGACAGAAGACCCTTGAAGCGGTGGTTGACTGCCGTCAGGCCAATCTCTATCTCATCGACCGCCGTAATTGCCCGTTCACAGGGCCGCTCAAGTGCAATCGGCGCGCCGAAGATTGCCATGACCTCATCGCCGATGAACTTGTCAACGTAGCCCCTACAGCGCGTTATCGCGCCCGACATGACGGAATAGATGTCGCGCATTATCTCCCGCGCCTGCTCTGACGTAAGCATAGACAACAGCGGCGCAAACCCGGATACATCTACGAAAAGGACAGCGACGTCGCGCCGCTCGATCGCGATGCCGTCCTTGACGATCTGCCTCAGCTTTGAGGCATATTCGTCAGGCTGAGATCGGGCCTCAATCTCGGCAATCTCTTTATCCGAAAACAGGGCCAACCTGGGTGAGCCCTGCTTCTCGCCGCATTCGTCGCAGAACTTGGCTTCGTCCCTAAGCTCAGTCCCGCAGTTGGAGCATTTCATCTGAGGTTCCTTACCCTTCAGCTTCCCAGTGTTCTCGCGACGCTTTCGAGTTGAGAGTATCGTTCGACGCCGTGCGAGTCAATCGCAGCAAGGAACCACGAATGAACACGAATGAACACGAATGAGAAAAGAAAAGCTATTTCTTGCTGTGCCTTCGTGTTCTTCGTGGACGAAAGCTGCGTTCAACCAGACGTCCACGAAGGACACTAAGAACCACGAAGAGAGAATAAGCCTCCCTTTATTCGTGTCTATTCGTGTTCATTCGTGGTTACTTCTTCTCATCGATGTCGGCGAAAAGGCCTTGCTGAGTCGCCGTCTAGCCCGCGTACGGATAGCCGATCGGTATCACATAGTAGGGCTTGAGGCCTTTCTCGAGGCGAAGGGCGGCTGCCACTTCGTCGTCCTTGAAAGCGCCGACCATCACAGTCCCGAGGCCAAGCGACACAGCCATAAGCGAGACATTCTGCCCAACGTGCCCCGCTTCCATAGCGACGTATCTCTCGGCCCGCCCGCCGTATCTCTTTGCAGTCCTCGAATTGTCGCCGACGACCGCAATCACCGCCATCGCCTGCTCAACGCAGCCTTGACCGTAACACGCCTCGGCCAGTTCACTCACGACCGAATCATCGTGATTGAGCTGGAGACTGTGCCTGTCAGCGTCGTAATGATGGTTGTAGCAGTAGAGCCCCGCCGACAGGTCCTCGACGCCGTCTTCAGCCACTACCAAGTATATAAGGAGCGGATAGGTCGCCCCAGCGGAGGGAACAGCCCGTTTCCCTGAGCGGATATACCCCTGCGTTGACCACAGGAGATTCGCCACGGCGCCGAGCCCGATTGGCCTGCTGGAAAAGCGCCGCACACTGATACGTTCATAAATAGCGGTGTTAAGGTCGAGCCCCCCAGCGTAGCTGACCTCAGGCAAAGGTATTACGGTACTCATTGCTTCTTCCCCACTAGTTATTCATAGCCTTGAAGATAATATGGCATAAGCCGAACAATCTGCATGCCCAAGACTAAAAGCTCATTGACATCACTGCAAACCGAGAGAATCGCGAAGAACTCCCTCTCTATAGCCGCGTGCTGTCGCTTCATTGACAGACTGCGACCATAATGTCTCCGGTCCCGTGAGAAGCGCCTTAAGACCTCCCTTGCGTTTTTTGCGTCCCCGGTCCAGTGCAAGTAGCGAATCGTCCTTGCTACTTCATTCGGATCGATCTTCGCCTTTGAAAGCCGCATGGCGACCTCCTTCGTCATTTCAGCCTTCTTTTCTGGCGTGGCCTCGTCAGCCAGCTCTGCCCTCACAGTGCACATATCTTCTTCAGCATCTCGAAGGATTTAGGATATACAAACGAAGACTTGAAAAAGGACGCCTTGCACTGTTTTATGAGACCGGACACGTCATCGATCGGCTTTCTCGAATCCTCAGACACGCGCTGCATAAGCCCCGATGGAAAGGCAACAAGCTCCTTTGAAGAGACGCTTATCTTGCCCAGGCCCGATGCCTTGCCGGCCCCAACCCTGATCGCCATCTTGCTATCGAGACCCAAGCAAGCAAAAAGGCCCCCCATCTCGGCCATCGAAAGGTCGCGGAAGATCATCAGACCAGAGAAAACCGCTCCCGCCGGAACATAGTCCCAGAGCTCCGTTTCCTGAGAGGGCCCACGAGGCTCGTACTCCGCTGTATAGATTTTCCGACCCTTCAGGTTGTCAATATACAGTTTCGCAGTTCTCAGACCCGGCGCAACAGATGCACGGCCAAGCCTGTGAAGGTGAGGCGCCCCGCGCGGCGGAACATAAAGAAGCTCGCCCTTCTCGGGAGCATCCACAAGCTTCGCATCGGCAAACGAGAGCCGTCCCGCAAACCCTCTCGCACCGAACAGCAGACATGCGGGGCACAGCTTCGAAGACTTCCTCTTGGCCGGCGGACATCGGTCTCTACGTTCATAGCATTCTGGTAAAATCGCGATTTCAGCAAATCCCTCCTCGTCTCCACCCGCCGCGACGATCTGCTTCACCAGCTGCTGAGGCAGATTCGATGCGCCCCTGTTTCGGGCGACATACCGCGTGCGCATGTGTTTGAGGTGTTGGCTCACGCAGCTTCTGGTAATGGCCTCATAATAGGTCCTAGCGGCGCCTTTGAGGGTCGTCCCCGGGATTATCGGCTCTTCGGGACAGAGTATCGACTTAACGACGAACCCTTTCTCAAAGCCCAGCTCCTCCGAAAGCCTCAGCGTGCCGTCAGATATGTGAACAGGCGACAGGGCCTCAATCTTGATCGACATCTTGCCCGAGAACGATGCACCGGCCGTGGTCTTTCGGACGTGATAGGATGGGATGCTGCTCTTTGCATAGGGAAGCTGAACGAAATCATATCCTTCAGGTTCCCTGGGTAACCAGGAACCCCGCCTCACCCGTTCCTCACGCGATCTCACTTGACACCTTTGAATCTTATGAACCGCACAACGCCGTCTTTTGTGTATTTGACGGTAATGATCTGAGCAGCGCCTCTCGGACGTTGGGCGTTGGACATGGGGTCCCGCCATAAGAGGAGAGGAAATGGCTTATCATCGCAGTGAAACACCAACGCACCTTGCGGAATGTCGTCAACACTCTCTGCTTCCCATAACATGGCAAAATGCCCATTATCCCAACGCAATTCCACCTCGCTGTTGAACACCCTGCCTCGGCTCAGCAAGTTCGATGGCGTCCCCTCAGAAAGCTCCATCCGGTCCAGCCGTTCCTGAATGCAAAATGCCTTCTCCAGCTCAAATACCTTTCGATAGAACTCGTCGCCGTCGATCGTCCTGCATAGGCCATATTTAGGCATCGCGCGACCTACTCTCCCCCTTCTTCGATACCCTTTCCGGGCGATGTCCTGTGGTGAGAAGCATAGTCGAGAAGGTTCTTGGGCAGCATCGCAAGAAGCAATCTGATGGCATCGTGCGACTTGATGACATATTTGAGGCCAAAAACGTCAGAGACGACGTCGTAATCGATTCGGGGCCCGCCCCTTCCATCTGTGTCTGTCGCGGACGGCCACCGCAAAAGCAGCCAATCCTCGCTCATATAGCAAAACTCGCTCCGCTGCTGTTCACTCACCAGACTGCCGATTCCGTAAACTCTTTCGGTAGGGAGCCCGGACTTGGCAAAGAAAAGCTCACAATTGCTGAATTCGACCGCCACAAGACCGTAGCCCTTCGACCGAAGACCGCCTATCTGCGCATACCCGTCGTCAAGGTCCATCAACACAATGCCGATCATCGCGAGCTGCCAAAGCTCGAAGTTCTCGAGCACGATTTGCGTCTCAAACTCGCCGCCCACTACGGCCTCGAAATCCGTCGCCGAGGCAGACCTGCCGCTACCCAAGAAGCGATCGATCGGAAGTGTTGCTCTTAACTGTCGAGTTGGCGGATTGCTCGTGGAGGCCATTGCATCTCTTATGCAGAATCTTCCGGCCGCCCCCTCGCATCCGAAAACCTTGCATGCCGCGCATAGGACCTCCGAATACACCCTGCCCTCGGACATCTCGGCGGATTCTTGGGACGAGGCGCGGCGCCCGCAGGCCGAGCGCGAGAACGGGTCGCAAGCTCCAATGCCGCAAGATGCTGCGACGCGCTCGAAATGGCTTCGGATTACTCCCTTCAGTGAAGAACCCGGAATGAAAGGGACAGCTGCTGAGATGCCGTGCGGCATCTCAACGTTGTGCTCAAACATTAACGAAGCGTCGGACATAGTTCGACTCGCCCGGACAAGCAGCGGCCCGCGCGGCTTGATGTTCAGGCCCAAGACAGCCCTATTATAGAGCCTGCTATGCATCCCTTGCCGCCTCGGCATCCTTGAAAAGCATCCGACGCAGCGCCTCCTCACACTGCGCCCGGAAATCGTCCAGATCGAGGCGCCTCAGCTCGACGCCCCCCGCTTTCTTCTCCTTTTGCGGAGCTTTTTCTTGAACGTAATCCGGCGAGATGCTGTAGTGCCCCAGGTAATTCTTCGCCAGCTTACTCTCGAGGACCATTTTGTCGAGCAGCTCTGAAACCTTCTCCGGCAGACCGAGCTCCTCTCGACGGCGCTTGCTTAGTCCAAACTCCGATAACAGAAGCTTCCCGATCTCCCCAGCGTCGGCCTGCATATCTTTCATCTCCATAACTTTTAGGCAATAGCACAGAACCGCGCCTATATCGTCGATGTCGGGCTTGGGAATGCCAATCAGCTTATCGATTTCGGGGCGCTCGCTCTTATCGGGAGTTTCAATCCCGGACCGCGGCAGATAAACCTCCGACACGCTGTCCAGTCCCTGGCCCAGGCGCTGCATCACGACCTGTGTGACTTGCATACTCACATGACCCAGGCCGAGTCTCCGGCCACCCCCGAGCCGGCCAAACCCCTCATCCAGTCTCCCAACGACCCAGAAAAGCAGCCCGAGCTCCCAATCCAGTGGCTCAGAGACGAGAATCTCAAACCGAAAACCGAGCCCCGGAGGAACCACCTCAATTACTCGCCCGGTACCTTCGATGCCACGGCGAAAGCCCCTTGAGATGCCCAACGTAGCTCTGTGCTGCATAAGCGATTCCGACCACTCATCGCGGAGCTCAAGGTCACAAACAAAGACTCGTGAGGGATTGACTGTTGACCCAAAGAGGCTGCACACGGCGCACGGCCCTGAGGCATCATCGGCCCGGAGACAGAACGAGAGCGATTCGCGGTCGAGCGATTCGGGAAAATCGCAGGCCCATATCGGGCCATTTGCCCCGTCCGTGTAGGTTTTTATGCCCATCTGCGCCTGTGACCGTATTGCGCCTTTCAGGGTCGAGCCGGGCACAAAAGGTCGGCCCTTCTCGTCACGAACAAAGGAGGTGACTTGCGCTCCGCCTTTTTTCCCAGAATGCCCGCCAACGTGCAGTCCGGAAACAACCCGAAGGGTCCCGCTAAGACTGCCCTGTATCCATTTATGATCCACTTTTACGTTCGCTTTCGATCTCCGTCGGTCCCGGACCTTCTGTGGGCCCCGATGATTCTGGCCTCTCAAAAGTATGGGATTGGCATAAATATGACAAGTAGATCCGCCCCGCAACCAGCCAGAATCCGGGCACCCAATCAACTTCGGAGGCGCGAGCGATCTCCTGTGAAACCTGAAGGACAAAAGACCTCAAGTCATCGAGGACCTTCTGCCCAATGTTGTTTCGACGCCATCGCTGGTTGCGCGGTGAACCGCCGATCAATGACATAAGATACAACATCACCGCATCGACTGAGCTCGCCTGCATTGCGTAAAGCCAAAGAACCCGAAGCCCATCCTTAAAAAACAGGAACTCACCTGAGCCAATGCGCTCTCGAACCGCGGCGTTCGCTAGTTTCTTCAGATTCTCTCTTGAAGAATCGATCGCGTGCAAGACCCGGAAGCCGCTATCCATTATGACTCAAGGTATCCTATGGTATGAAAACTGCTGCAAACCGCTATGGAGCCAAACCCGTCGCTTGTGCGCAGGCCTAGACCCGCATCCTGAATGTTATCGAGCTTCGCATACAGCTCTTGCCTTGCCGCCCCGGCCACTCTAGTCTCAAACAGGCAAACGCTCCCCCGCCGAATGATGGGCGTCAATCCACGAGGCGCCTGGCAGACCGCATTCCAGCCACCTTTTGTCCCGAACTTCACGAGTGACAGCACCTCCTGAGCGGAGATTCCAGCCTCAGACAACAGCTGCTCAAACGGCGTGGCCTGGTAGCCATCCCAGAACGACCATTTCGGCAGCATCAGGTCTGACAACAACCCTATCGAGAAGAACAGGCGGCCGTCCTTCTCGATCCCCTGGGCGATCGACGATGCGCCGTCCCAAACTCTGCCCCACCTGTTGAGCTCGGTCCCAATTGCCGCATTGAAACGTCCGACCGCCTCGCCAACGTCCGTTCTGGCGGGAGGATGAACGATTCTCAACGATAGTCTTCCAAAGCCCCGGCTACGCAAGGCGCCGACGCTCAGCTTCTCAGTTACGAGCTGTCTGAGCGCCTGTTTTGCGGCCGGTGGCAGTCGTCTGACGGTGCCCGCGAACAAAGTGTGAGGATGCACGAAAGAAACGCAATGACGACGCTCAGGCACAGACCTTGTGCTGACTCGCTCAACGGGACAGAATGAGGCCACGTCACTCGGGACGGAAACCAAGTGACCACTCCATGACGTATCGCAACCGCTGCTGACCATCTGGTCGAAAGCCCTTTGGGGACAACCTCGCTCAACCACGTAGGGGAAACCATTGTGATAACATTCACGAAGCACGAAACGTCGGATAAGCGTGTCCGGCGGTTCGACGGCCATGTCTCTCTGATTGTCGAGGCGCCGGCCAGGAGTTGTCGCGGAATATGGCAGGACAAATGGCAGCTCGAGCGGGTCGCTGTCTGACTGCAAGGGCGTGGAATCGGAACGGCCCACAAGCAGGCAATCAGAGAAGGACACGGATGGGGCGAGAAACGCGTTGGCCGTTTCCGTCCCGATGACGCCCAGCTGTTCCAGCCGCCTTAATTGGTCGTGAAACGCGGCCTTAATCGCTGTGCCGGGCACGTAATCGAGGCTCTCACGATACCATTGCCCGACGGGCGACCTGGCTATGCAGATCGGCCCTTCTGCAACGAGAATAATGCCGACCTCATTACCCTCGCCTTCGAGGGCTTCCATCCTCGGAAGTGCTTCAGTCTGGGTGGATTCCTTTCTTTCTACCTCAATTGAGCAAAAGCCCAGCCCCTGCGTTTTCCCGCCGCCCAGCGTCCTGACGCTCCCCGCAGCCGAGACCAGGAGCTGTTCCTCGTCTGTGGTTAGTGGAGACAGGGCAACAATCCTTGCCGCGAAAGTCTGCGGAGCGAATGCGCGAATGGTCCCTTTTCGCATCCTGCCCTTCCGCCGTAGCTCGGCTATGTCAGGCCCCGAGGCTTCTAGGAGGGTTCCACCCTCGAAAACGACCTTGCCGGGGCAAAGACGCTGGCCAAAAAGAGAGCAAATAAGACAAGGTTTGCTCTCGCACGAGTCCAGGCGCTGGCCTCCAGAGCAATGAGCTATCCCGTTGAGGTCCAGTATCCTCTCCGCAACCGCTTTTATGGCGCCCTTAAGCGTGGAACCCGAGATGTAGGGCAGCGCGCCCCCGTCCGGCCGTCCGAGCGCGGGGAGCGAAGTCGCTGACGCAAAGCTTATGTTGAGAGCCAGCTCAAGAGCGGGCCTGCGACTCATGCGCTAATCGCCTCGCAATTGCCGGTCAGCACGCTCGAGACCGCCTCGCGAGCAACGACGCAAATCGGGACAACATGTTCGGCTCCTGAAGAACCCACCCGCACTTCCGCGTTCACACTTGCTCCCTCCGTCTTCAGCTCCTGCCTCAAGGCGTTCTTAAGTACCTCAGAACATCGACCGGTCTCATCACTTCTGACAATCAACAGCGCCTCGGATGGCGACAGTCTGCTCACCAGACAGGTTCTGGGCAGAGCGCTTCGCACATCCTCCAAAGCCTTCCCGATCGCATTTGATGCCTTCCGCGCGGCGGACGCGGCAGCACTAAGCGAGGATGGCTGAGCAAGCGTGGAACAGAACGGATCGCAGGCTACGGCGATTACCGCCAGATGGTCGGCATCATCCAAGAAAGACTGACCGGCGATCTTGCGCGCCTTTTGAAGAGCTTTTGCGCCAACTGACGCCTTCCAGTTGCACGGCTCGCACAGCAGACGCTCGCCCGGCAAACTGAAGCTCGCAGGACGCTCATAGCATTCCGTGCAGTGAGCAATCAGACCAAACGCCTCATACCGATTCTGAATCGGCGAAATCGATCTGCCCGGAACATCATCAGAGATGGCGAGATTGACAAGTTCTGTGAACTGTTTCCTGGCCGTAAACGCTTTCCAAAGACTATCTCGGTCCTGAATCGAGCTGTGCGCGAGCTCGAAGCCGAGCATCTCAAAACCGTCGCTGCCGTGGCGCTTTGCATCCGAAGCGAAATCGTCGAACCATCGCTTATTCGCACGATAGCCGAACGCTATCTCAATCGGATGCACGTTCATAACCTTGCACCGGACGGATGACGACAGCGTCGCCACAGCAACGAATCTTGCAATGGCATCCGAAATCGCAGGAGCCGCCGCGGCCGGCGCGACCACCAAACCTCGCGTGCAGCTATTCAAGACCAGGCAGTCCTCTAGAAGACGCGCAGCAGCCAGGAACGAGTTCTTGGCCGAGGCGCGCAAATGGCAATGTCTAGCAAGCCGCCCAAGAGGCTGGTCCAGAGATGTGGCGCCTCTTAATAGCTCCGCGCCGCCCAGGATGGTGTCCAGCGAGGCTGGTTCACACAGGTAGTCCCAAGCGTCGTCCATCCAGAAAAAAATCAACGAGACCGGCGGGGGAGCGTCCTTCCCAAAAAGGGACTCGAAAAGCCGGGTGATGATATGCTCATCAAGTGTGGGGCAGATGGTCAAAGGACACAGCGTAGGCTCAGAGCACAGGACAGCCAGCAAGAATACGCGACGCAGTTCGTCGGCCGAGCCAAGTATGGACTCATAATCCAAGCCGTCATCGAGCTGAGCGCAGAACTGACTCCATTTGACCTTGAATGTTTCATGTTCCGGCAGCCGAAAGCCTCGCGAATCCTGTAGCTGCGCCGCCAAACTGAAAGCCAAACCTAGCAATAGTTCACCAAGACAAGTATTTGAGAGCCTTAAGTGGCGCCCGGGCAAGGGGGCGACAAAAGCCCGTCTTGCGAGCGTTCAAAACTAGGCAGTTGGCAGCTAAAGATCAAGTGAAAAGTTCCGATAAGCAAACCACGAGGTTGTGTGAACTCACACTAGTTGCGTGGCTGTTCTTGTTGAGAAGGAGGGAGCTATGACTGTTTCCTTGCAGTATATCCACAGGATATACGGCGACAAACTGCGCAAGATTGAACAGAGCGCCAAACCTGATAAGGGCGAGCGCCAGGCCAAGAAGCAGCCCCCAGAGGATACGGTGCATATCTCAAAGGCCGCCAGAAAGTCGATCTTGACTCCCGACACCAGCAAAGGCATCTCCGGCTCGATGCTGCAAACGAAGCTGGCAATCCAGGCGTACCAGAACGTGGCGAAGGGCCTGCCTTCCATGCTCAAATAGACTCCTAGTCAGAGCACGCCGCGACAACTCTCTTACCCAGATGCCTGCAAAGGGAACCCTCTGTGGATGAGTCTACCTTCTTCCCGAAGACAGCCCTGCGCCTCGATTCCTGAGCCAAACGACCCCCAGTATCTTGCCTTCAGGATGCCGATTCGGCATGACCGGACGCATGAGCGACGTGAAGGATTATGGCCAACAATGAACTCCTAACTTTGAACTTAGAGCTTGCCCCTTGAAACTCGGAACTTGAAACCCGACGCCGATCCGCCGTAACATTGACCTACTAACAGCTGGAGCTCGACTAGAATTCTGACTGGGATTTCCTATGTGCGCAGAAATGTTATGGCCTTTCCGCGAGGCGAGGCGGATCATCGGTTCGCTGGGTGATAGAAGGGACGCGATTCTCGAGACGGGTTTCGGGCCATCTGGCCTTCCTCACATCGGCACCTACGGGGAGATCGTACGCACGGAGTTCGTTGCTCTTGCACTCAGGGACCTCGGCTACAGACCTCGCATTATCTCCTTTTTGGACGACCTGGACGGGCTGAGAAAGGTCCCCGGCGGCTTCCCCGAATGGCTTGGCGACTTCTTAGGCCGCCCAGTTGCGGAGATACCGGACCCGTTCGGGTGCTGCGAGAGCTTCTCCAAGCACATGCACAAAATGCTTGTGGAGATGATCAAAGAGACGGGCATTAGCTGTGAATACGTCTTCGCGTCAGAGGAATACAACGGAGGGACGTTCAATTCCGCCATCGAGAGCGTCATGAATAACGTTGATGTGCTGAGGAAGCTGGTCATCCCGATGTTGTCCGAGGAGGTCGGCGCCAAGTGGTTCCCTTATTTCGCTAAGTGCGAGAACTGTGGCAAGCTCTATACTACGCGGGTCATCTCGGCAAAGATCGATCATGAGACGGTCGATTACGTCTGCGACGGTGAGTTTGGCGCCGTCTCTGGATGTGGACACCGTGGGACAACAACCTACCTCAACGGCGCCGGCAAGCTGCCCTGGCGAGTCGATTGGCCGGCCCGGTGGGTCGCGCTAAACGTCGATTATGAGATACACGGCAAGGACCTTATCGAATCAGCGTCTCTGGGCAAGCTCATCATGGGCAAGATATTCAAAAGGCCGCCGCCTCAGACGATGGTCTATGAGCTCTTCCTGTCGGCGGACGGTTCCAGGATATCAAAGTCAAAAGGATTTGGCATAGACCCCACGTTGTGGCTGAAGTACGGCACGCGGGACTCCTTGCACCTGATGCTTTATAGAAAACCGAAGCAGGCCAAGCGCCTCGACCTGTCAAAAATGCCCAGCTACGTGGACGAGGCGTTTGACATAGCCGCTGACTACTACCGGCGCCGTGAAGCGTTCGGTGAACCCGGCAAGCGCCATCCCTACGAGTTCCTGACGCTGCTTGCGCCTCCAGGTTCCGATCCTGGAAGAATAGACTATGCAACGCTGTGCAATCTCGTGGCCGCGCTTGGGGAGCGGGACCCAGCCGTGATCAGGGAGTATGCTGCCAAGCTCAGAAATGAGGACGCGCCGGCAGTTCGGAGTTCCAAGTCCCAAGTCGAAGATTCGCCAAGCCGCGAATTTCAAGTTCCGAATTCAGAGTTGATTGACGAGCTCGTCCAAAAGGCGATGAGGTTTGCCGATGAGGTTTTGACTGCGCAGCCCGCGCCGGAGCTTGAGCTCTTGGACAATGAGGAGCAGGCGGTCAGGGGTTTTGTGGATTATCTCAGGTCTGGCGAGTTCACTGGCGAGGGGATTCAGACTAAGGTATTTGACCTCGCAAGGGAAAAGGCAATCGCCCAACCCAGAATCTTCCAGATTCTTTACATACTTATATTGCAGCAACTACAGGGTCCGCGCCTCGGAGAGTTCATCTCGATCCTGGGCCAAAAAAGGACAGCAGAGAGGATAGAGGCGTCCCTAACAAAACTCCTGGAGGCGACACAATGAGCTCTTTGATGTCGGGCGCGAGTTGGTTCTGGCTGATCGCGCCGCCTGTGGTCTTCCTTGTCATTTCGTTTCTCTTCTACTTCGTATTTGGCAAAGAGAGGGGGGAATAACTGACCATGCTTGCAGGAAGTTTCGTCGCATATCTGGTTGCCCTGATAGTAATCGGGGCACTCACCTATAGGCTGAACAAGAGCATAGAGGACTTCGTTATCGCGGGTCGGAAGCTCGGGGCGTGGGTTACGGCTATCTCCGCGCAGGCGAGCGACATGAGCGGCTGGCTCCTCCTGGGCGTCCCGGGCAAGGCCTACACCCAGGGCTTCGGGGCATTTTGGGCCATCATCGGCAGCATTGTGGGGATATTCTTCAACTGGACGGTGCTTGCCAAACGTTTGAGGCGCTATACCGAGAAGCTGAGCGCGATCACGCTGCCTGATTTCTTCGAGGCGCGGTTCAGAGACGAGGATAAGAAGCACATCAGGGTGCTCTCCGGCGTGATAATCATCGTGTTCTTGATGTTCTACGTCTCAGCACAGTTCGTGGCATCCGGCAAAGCACTAGACGCCACTTTCGACACAGGTTATGCTAATGCGATCCTGATAGGCGCTGCTGTTATCGTTTTCTACACGATGATGGGAGGGTTCTTCGCGGTCGCATACACCGACCTCTTCCAGGGCCTTTTGATGGCGATAATGCTCGTGGTTCTGCCGATCGTTGGGCTTTTCAACCTGGGCGGCTTCGGCGAGATGCTGAAACACATGCACGCCAAGAGCCCAGGATTCCTCGATTTCACGTCCGGGGAGGTAGGTTTGGCCGCATTTGCGCTGATCGCGGGCCATTTCGCCATTGGTCTCGGCTATCCTGGCCAGCCACATATCATAACGCGTTTCATGGCGATCAAAGACCCCAGGAGACTGAGGCAATCGACGCTGATCGCGATGATCTGGGTGATACTTGCGGGCTATGGGGCACTTTTCGTCGGGGTAACGGGTCTGGGTATTCTCGGACCCGACCTGAAGGACCCTGAAACGGTAACAGTGAACATGGCAATGGCTCTGATGCCTGCCTGGCTCGCGGGATTGATGATAGCAGCCATCATGGCCGCAATCATGTCCACTGCCGACTCACAGCTTCTGGTCGCAACATCAGCAATTGCACAGGACTTCTACAGGAAGATGTTCAAAAAGGACGCGAGCCAGAAGACGCTCCTGAGAATAAGCCGTGTTGCCACGCTCTGCATCGCCGCGATTGCGCTCATCTTCGCGCTCAATCAGGACCCGCTTGCGGAGGGTGGCATCGTCTTCGGCTTCGTGCTCTACGCCTGGGGCGGGCTTGCGGCCAGCTTCGGGCCACTTCTGATACTCTCGCTCTACTGGAAAAGAGTCACCAAGGCGGGCGCAATGACTGGCATGATCGTCGGAACAGCCACGATCGCCGTCTGGTATAACGTGCAGGTCTTGAAAGATATGATCTACGAGCTGGTTCCGGGCTTCTTCCTCAGCCTCATCGCGATCGTGATCGTCAGCCTGCTGACTAAGCCGCCACAGGGCGTTGCAGCGGAGCTTGACGAGATAAAGCCTCCATCACGCGGCCGGGAGAGCCCGTCGGTCCTGACCTCGCAGGCTGAACGAGCTCTTCTGCACTGGCGGCGGCTGCGCGAACCTGCTAAGGGATAGGGGACACACGCTGTTGTGGTAAGGAACCTTTGCTGCGCTGGGCGCTAAATGAGTCCTGGACGTGTTAGGCGCGTGCAGCCGGGCGATACTGCTAATATGAGCACCGACTGAATTAGATGAGAGAGGTCTGCGGGTATGAGTATGGAATATTATAGGCACGCTCTTGTTGCGTTGGCGATCTTCGGCGGATTCGCTGTTCTAGCGGGATTCGTGTTCCTATTCTTCACGAAGATCGCGCCGCGTTTGGCCAAAAAGACCAAGACGAGTCTGGACGACACAATCGTCAAAGCAGCGAGAGTGCCTGCCGTTATTCTCGTTCTCATTGCCGGCGTTCATTACTCGCTTGTCTCGATCCCGGCGATCAGACGCTATCACGCGCACATTGGCAAGGGCGCCGGTATAATCGCTATTGTCCTGGCTCTTTGG
>CAYZPW010000049.1:0-24671 GCA_964480475.1 uncultured bacterium
GATGAGGTTGGGATCGAGGGCGCGCTTGGCGGCGGCGATCTGCGTGAGGCCTTCCTTGCCAAACATCAATTGAAGGTAGGGGACCTGTTGGCCGTCGAGCTCGATTGTCTTCTTGCCGACTCCATGTTCGGCTGAGATCGTTCCGCCGAGCTCGACCGCTTTCTTCGCGAGCTTCACGTAGAGTTCTTTTGCGAACGCCATCTCGGCTTCGGTTTGGGTAATGAAGTTGAAGTGCAGGTGAAAGTCCCCGAGGTGGCCGAAGAGGACCGAATGAACGCCGGGCCTGGGGAACGCCGTTTTGAACTTCTCATCCGCCTCGCGATAGGCCCTCACGATTTCCTTGAAACCGTCCGCGGGCACCGCAAAGTCGGTGGCGAGCTTGTAGCTTTGCTGCTGCTTGACATAAGTATTCACGGCGTCGGGCAGCGAATGCCGGAACTCCTTGAACTCCTCGGGCGGCCCCGACCAGTCGTCAACAGCCTTGTATCGCTCGCAAGCCTCAAGAATCGCATCGACCATGTCTTCGCGATCGCCCAGCGCCTCGACCAACACGGCGGCAGAGTAATTCTGCTTGAGGCGCGGCTCGTTCTCGCGGATGAAGGCTAGCGAATTGGCGTCGAAATACTCGATGGCGATGATCCCGTTCTGCCGAAGCTCGCGGAGGTCGTCTGCGTAACTCAGCGCATTAGCTTCGCTCTCAAAGAACGCCACGTCAGCGATAAGTTCGGCGGGTTTGGGCACGAGCTTGATTTCTATCTCGACGAGAACGCCGAGTATCCCCTCGCTGCCCACGAATAGGTCTATCAGGTCCATCTTGGGCGAGGCGTAGAGCCCGGCCGCGTTCTTTACGCGAGGCATAGAATAGGTTGGGCACGGCACTTCATATCTATCGCCCGAATCGCTCGCAAATCGGATGCAGTTGTCGTCACCCGCAAGGAACTGCCCGCGCCGGACCGGCAGTGTGTCGCCGCTGGCCAGAACCGCTGTCAGCCCAGAAACCCAGTCTCTGGTCGGGCCGTAGTAGAAGCTCCGGGCGCCTGAGGCGTTCGTTGCGACGGTGCCGCCGAGCTGCGCGGTCGATTCGGTCGGGTCAGGTGGATAGAAAACGTTCTTCGGCAGCATCTCCGTAAGCATGTCCAGCGTCATTCCGGGTGGCACCCTCGCCAGCATCTCGTCCCGTGAGATAGCTATCCTCACGGCGCCAACCGGGAACTGGCGCTCGATCATCTCCCAGCCGTTGGGGACATCGACCTTCAGCATTCGCTCCGCGGAGATGACATAGCCGCCGCTCATGGGGACTCTGGAGCCCGTCACGCCCGTCCCCGCGCCGGACAGCGTGCATCTCACGTTCTCAGCGCTGGCGCCTCGAAGGATCGATCTCAGGTCTTTGATGCCTTCGGGAAGAAAGACCTTGGATACGTTCTCTGGGGGAGCTTTGAAGGCGTTGCTCTCGTCGCTTAGATACGGCTCAATCGCGGCCCGGTCGGAGATGGTTCTCATCTGGCGCCGTCCTCAGTTGATGGTGTCCGATTCAAAAGCTGGGCGTGCGTTTTGAGAATCGGTGCGGGCCACTGTGAGGCTGAGTCCAGGATTCGTTGTCGGGTCTCGTAGGGGCGTGGTCACAGACCCGCCCGTTCTGATTGATTGCCGTCGCGAGGATGCCCTATCCGACCGGATTGATGTAAGCGGGCGGGTCTGAGACATCGCCCCTACGGGCCGATTGCGACGATCACGACGCAGATGAACACTGCGGCCCTTGATTATGACCCAGCCTCCGACCGAACATGGCGACACGCTGAGACCATTACGAAGAGAGGGATCGGCGCGTTTGCTTGTCGGTCAGAATCGCAAAGAGCTTCTCGGTCTGCTCCCTGGTCGATTCAGGTTTGCCGCTATTGTCAACGACAAAATCAGCGAGCTTGACCTTCTCCTCAAGCGGTATCTGGCGCTTCATTCGAGCCTCAACGGCGGCGCGGTCCAAGTCCCCAAACTCCTTCTTGAGGCGCTCAAAACGCTGCTCGGTCGGTGCGTTCACGACGACGAGGAAATCAACAAGATGGTGGCGCTCCACCTCAATCAGGAGTGGCACATCCAAAACCACGATCGCGTCCGGGTCAGACTCCTCGATCTGCTTGAGCAGTTCTTCCTCGCGGGCAATGACGCGCGGGTGGACGATACCGTTCAATTGGCTCAAGTAGGCTGGGTCTGCGAAGGCGATATCGCCGAGTTGTTTTCTGTTGAGACTGCCATTTTCAGTAACCAATTCCTTGCCGAACGTCTCGACAATCTCGTCGTAGGCGGGCATGCCCGGCTCACAAATCTCCCTCGCCAATTTGTCCGCGCTAATCACCTCTAGCCCCAGCTGCGCGAGGGTCTTCGCAACCGTGCTCTTGCCGCTTCCGAAACCGCCCGTAAGACCCACTAGAAACATCGGCGTCGTACCCCTATTGAATTAGTCTAGAAACACGCTTACCAACAGGAATAACAGTTGAGAGCTCCGGCAGTTTCCGCGCCATCTATTCACTTGAGCTGCAAGGCTTCCGCAAGGTCGAACTTCTGCCTCAGCTTCACAATTGTGTCCGGCGGGACGAAACCACGGACCAGCGAGCAGGCGTATATCTGCGACCGTTTGCCGACGACTGTCCCGGGGTTTAGCACAGCGTTACAGCCTGTTTGAACGCCATCGCCCAGGATAGCGCCGAACTTAATCAGCCCGGTGTCGAAAACCTCTTCTCCCACCTTGATCTTGACCGTCTTATCGGCTGTGATCTTGAAGTTGGATAGCTTGGTCCCCGCTCCGAGGTTCGCCTCGTTGCCCAGGATGCTGTCGCCGACGTAGTTGAAATGAGGCGCATTTGAGGCGTTCAGAAAGACCGAGTTCTTTACTTCAGTGGAATGCCCAACGACACAGCCATCGCCGACAAGGATGGAGCCGCGAATGTAGGCGTTTTGCCGCACTTGACAGTTCTTGCCGATTATCGTCGGGCCATTGATGAAGGCACCCGGCTCAACGACGGTTCCCTCACCGATGAATACGTCACCGATGATCGTAACGTTCGCCATTACCAGACCGTGAATCCCGGGCCTTATGACCGACTTTATGTAGGTGTCTATCTTCGGGAGCGCCTCCCACGCATACTCGAGTCCCTCGAAAAGCGCCCGGTGCTCGAAATCACCCAGTGTGAATAGATCGTTGGGTGCAAACATCGTTATCTCCTAACTTGACAAGACGCCAGAGTACAGCGGTCGAAACATCGTGCGCTGGCAGGCTAGAGCAAGACCTACCAGTTGGGACCCATAACGCAATTCAATCCTCGTATGCAAGAGCGTAAAGCACGTCGCCGACGACCTTGAGCGACTCCTTGCTGCAATTATCAATTGCATCTTCCATAGTATGCCAAACTGGATAGTCAAAATCTATTATGTCTATCATCGGGACCCCAGCCCTGTTGAACCAGATATGATCGTCGAACACTGCCGGTCCGAGCTCGTCCTTGAACTGTGAGTATCCGAGGCGCCTCGCCAGGGCCCAGACCTTGTTGACGATTTGGGGCGCGGCTGCCACCGAGTACCTTTCCATGTAGATAGACAGGTCCTTATCGCCTATCATGTCGATCAGCACGCCGAAGTTGGGCCGCTTGGAGAAAACTGAGTCGAGGTTTTGAGCAAGATAGTAAGAACCGATGCAGTACTCGCATTCCTCGTAGTTCCCGGAATCCTCTGCATCCAGAAACACGAGGGAAACGTTTCTTGGCGGCGGTTTCTCATGGAATAGCGTCGCCAGTTCAAGTAAGACGGCTACGCCGGATGCGCCGTCGTTTGCGCCGGGTATCGGTTTGTGCCTGTTGTTGGGGTCTGGGTCTTTGTCGGCGATAGGTCTCGTGTCCCAGTGGCAGCAGAAAAGAACCGGGGCCAAGTCGCCGCCGACTTCGCCATAGTAGCTCGCAGAGCTACGACGGCTGAACTTGCCGAAACTGGCTACTACGTTTGTCCCGTTGATAGACTCGCCATAGCATTCAACAGGGAATTGCTGCGTTTGGAGCGACTTGGCGTTAGTTGAGAGATGACGGACGATGTAATCGAGGCATTCGAGATGTCCTGCCGTGCCTGGAACTCTTGGGCCAAAGTCAACCTGCGTCACCAAGTGTGAAAAAGCCCTCCGCGCGTTAAATGGGCGCATTTGAGGCGAGGCATCTTGCTTCTTGTCCCGTCCCTGCTGCTGACAGCCAAGCAGCAATATGACTGCTAGCAGCGTAGCGGCTGTTCTCAGCCAACCCATACGTGTTGCTCGTCGCAATTGTCCACCCAGATACAGTGAGCTTTCCCAGCCAATGTTTTGAATCATCGATATCCTTATGTTGGGTCCCCCGGTCAGTTGTAACAAGGCCGCGTTAGCGTTTCCCGTCGGCATCTCTTCGTCATTCGGAAGCGTTGCGAAGCGATCTTTTGTGACCGGACCGCACGCTTTTTTTCTCACCTGATCGTAAACGAACGGGACAGGGTCGTCAACTTCGGCCTTTAGGACGGGTTTCCGTAGTCCGGAAGTCTGGCTCGAAAAACATTTGACATTCAAGTCTGTCTTTGTTTAATCTTGGAATCTGGATTTGGTTGCTGTGTTTGTGAACTTGTGCACTGGGGTCGAGTCAGCCTAGGGCAGCGATTGGCAAACGATCACTTTCGGAGGACGTGAAGGAGGTGATTGGTAGAGCCGGGAGATTGGCGAGTAGCAATCTTGTGGCGACGGTGATCACAAACGGTGGTGTCCCGTTCGTAGGATATTAGGAGTGAGCTCGTTTGCTATGTCGAGGATAGTATTGCTGCGACCCATTGAAGACGAAAGGTCCGGAAATTCATTTCGTAATTGTTCAACCTAAGGAAGAGGAGACACGCAAGCGATGACTAGGAGAACAGCAATCTGGCTGTTGGTGATGGCGGTTGCTCTCACCGGAAGTTGTGCGTTTGGCGACCTTCTGACCGTGAAGCACGAACACGGCGAGCTCAGGCTGGAAGGTTTGATTACGGTCTATTATGCGGAGTTCGAGGATGATGCTATCGCCGATACATTTGAGTTGAGGCGTGGTTTTGTCTGGCTCGGTGTCGCGGGCTCTGTATATGAGAAGATCGATTTCGGTCTGTTGATGCAGTTGGATCACGGCCCGACGTTGTTGGATGCCTGGATCAAGCTGAAGTACATCCCGCACGTGGACGTCAGCTTTGGGCAGATGTGGAAGCCGGTGACCTATGAGGCGCTGACATCTACAGCCGCGCTGCCCTTCATCAACTATGCAGCGCCAACCCAATGGTTGATGAACACAGGAATCGTTAGCCGAGACGTCGGGGCCACGGCCACGTTCCATCTTGACAAGGACGATTTCACGATGCTCCTTCTTGAGGGCGGCGTCTTCAACGGAACAGGCATCAATCAGAGCGACAATAACGACCAGAAGGACTGGGTTGTAAGAACCTGTCTGCAGCCTATCGAGGGCATCAAGTTCTTTGGCAACTACACGCGCGGCACGCACGGGGCAAAGGCCTTCGCGATGGGTCACGATGAACACCAGCAGTACAGCGCTGGCTTTGCCATTGACTATGAAGGGCTCGACATGGTAGGAGAGTGGATGGGTCTGCACAACCACAACCTCATGGTGCTTGACGAGGCCATGAACGGGTATGGCTGGTATCTGCATCTGGGCTACAAGATCGAAACGGGATACGACTATTTCCGGACGATTGAGCCAATTGTCAGGTATGAGTATGTGGATCCGGATACGGACAAGCACGTAATCAACGATCTTGGAAGGTTGCTTACCTACGGACTCAACATTTTCATCGATGACAACTACGCCAGGCTGCAGCTCAACTACATCTGGAACATCAACGACAATGGCCCGGGCCGTGAGCTCGCGGACAACGTCTTCATAGCTCAGCTGCAAGGGCATTTCTAGAAAACACTGGATACCAGCGTTGGTGGGCTACGTAGAGTAAGACAGCTCATTATAGACGGGGCAGGCAACAGCCGAGTTGTCTGCCCTTTTTGTTTTCTGGGGTTGGACCGCAGATTGGCACGTAAAGGCAATCCCCCCGCGGTTGCCCTTTACGATCAATAAGATAGGGCAGGCACGGTGAGGCTGGGTCATAAGTCGATTGGCGAGGATTTCGTTATCCATTCACACAATAACGATACAGGAAATACGGCAGATTGTCAAGATCAACGCAGCGGTTTTCCTATGCGACGCGATTGTCGGAATCGACGTGTAGGGGCGGTGTCTCAGACCCGCCCGCCTACGTGAATCCCTGCGGATACGAGGCATCTTATGCGACCATCAATTCGAACGGGCGGGTCTGAGACCACGCCCCTACACAACCGCAACGACTTATAGGACAGCCTCCGGTGGCCTGCCCCTACACACACCGAATTATGCCCCAGCCCCTCATTTGACAGGAAGGCGCTTTGACCAAACGAAATAAGGCCGTTGAGGACGCTGACGCCGCCCAGTTATTCGTGCGGCTGGTAGAGATCATGGCGACCCTGCGGGGCGAGAACGGCTGCGCTTGGGACCGCGAGCAGACCAGAGAGTCGGTCAAGATGAACCTCGTCGAGGAGGCTTATGAGGCGCTCGACGCGATTCACCGGTCCAATCCCAGGATGTTCGCGCAGGAGCTGGGCGATCTGATGATGCAGGTGGTGTTCCACGCGCGCATATCGGAGGAGATGGGTGAGTTTAACATCGGCGACGTTCTTTCGGCCGCGGTCGATAAGCTCATAAGGAGGCATCCGCACGTCTTTGGGGACAGAAAAAACATGGATTCAAAGGAGGTCCTGAAGAACTGGGAGGAGATCAAGAAGGGCGAACGAGGCGCAAAGTCGGTGCTGGCCGATATCCCACGGTCGCTGCCAGGATTTATGCAGGCGCTTGTCGTTCAGGACAAGGTTGGCCGCGTGGGGTTCGAGTGGCCGGATGTCGGCGGCGCTCTCGACAAGTTGCGGGAGGAGATTCTCGAGCTCCAGGAGGCAACGGATACCGGTCACCAGGCTCGGATTGACGCTGAATATGGGGACCTTCTGTTCATTGCGCTGAACCTCGGTAGATACTTGAAAACGAATCCCGACGACGCGCTTCGAGATGCCGTGCAGCGCTTTGAGCGCCGGTTCAGGCATATTGAGGCGTCGTTGAAGAAGGAGGGCTCGAGCCCGGCCGATGCTACGCTTGAGTTGATGGATTCGCTCTGGGATGAGTCCAAGACAAGAGAGCCAGGCTCGTAGCCCGCGTTATTCCTAAAATGCGGATGCGATGAGATATGTGGGGCAGGCTTTCCAGCCTGCCTTTGGAGCGATTGCTGCATCCCTCAGATGGAACACTCTGTCGCGACAGGCCCTGACTTTGGCAGGCTGGAAAGCCTGCCCCACACCCGCAAGAGTCGCGGCCTTGAGTTATCCTTCAGGGTAGCGGCGCTCGTGAGCCGTCCTGACGGTCTCAGGAACTGACTACGGCTGAGTTTGGGAAGGCTGCGGTCAGTGGGCTTTCTGTCTGGGATTACCCCGACTGACCCTCCGACTTGACGCACGTTCTGCACAAAAGTCTCACCGCTTTGAGAACCGGGCTCATTGTCTTGTCTCTGAGCCGCAGGAAAACGCGGTAGAAGAATAGAGCCCCGCTCCCTCCACTGCCGTTCCTGTCCTTTAGTTTTTTTGAGAGGTACCGAATCGGTCCGTCGAATAGCAGCTCAAGCAGCGCGACCGCGTAACCCGCTGACCTGGCAAACCGACTAGTGAGCGATATCACGTGTCTGCCCGACCTTAGCCTTATCTCGACGACTCTCCCGACGGCACAATCGGCGGGCAAAGGAAAGGTTCTGGTACCTTTGTCGCCTTTCTGAAGGAACGAAAGGCTGCCATCTGTTTCTATTCGTTTGATGACTCTGTGGGTTACAACCTCGGGCCCGACCTTGAAGGTGACGAGGTCCCCTCGCTTGATCTCGCGGACATCAGCGTGCCGAAGAACGATCTCGTCGCCAGGCTCGAGCGTTGGGACCATGCTGAGTCCTGTTGTCCTCAGAACGCTTTGCCTGCCCTTTGATTTCCACAGCTCAAGGACTTCGTCCGCAAGTCGATGGTCTAGTTCAGCCAACTTCGACCCCTTCCTACCCTTCCTGCCAAACCGTTTGTGGGGCTGAAGGCAGTGAGCATCAGCGGACCTCGAACGTCGCCGCGTCTATTCCGCCTAGTATCTGCGATATGTCGCCGGGCTGTGTCAGCGCCGCATAGAAAGCGTAAGTCCCGGCAGGCGACGGGTTCGGCACTGCCAGAGAGGCGGCGCGAAGCCTCAACTTCAGAAACGCGGGAAGATCGACGGGAATTGGCGCCGGCTCGAGGCCGAAGCTAGGATAATAAAGAAGCGTTCCGTTGTAATCCAGAGCCAGGTAAGCGTCAACCTGCACCGATGCGCCGCCGGTGTTCTCGAGCATCACATCGACGTTGATAGTCTGGTCGGCGTAATATGTCTCCTTATCGGTCCAGACCGTGAGACGAGGCTCCGGCGGCGCCGTCGGAACAGCGAGCGCAAGTCCGGGGTCCCCGAACAGTGTAAATGTCTCGATCATCTCGCTGAAACCGACTGAATACCCCGCGCTCGCGTAGGCCCTCACCTTGGCTGCCGTCGTTGATGAGCCGAGGTAGCAGTTGAAATCGCGGAATATCCCATCATAAAGCTCTACGGCCAGTATTCTATGGTTAGCCATCGTATCAACACTCGTTGAGGCAAAGCAGGCTATGCAGCCCTTGTTGGGTGCGTTCACAAGCAGCTCTGCGAGGCAGTCGGGCGTCCAATAGGCAAATGCGCCGTTGAGGCACGTGAAAGCGAGCAAGAACGGCATTCGCTCGTGGTTCTCGAGGAGTGTGATGTCCCCGGATGAGAGCATTCCACCTTCCCAGCTCGTGATGTTGCCGTGGCCCGCGTAGTTGACCAGCAGGCAGCCTCCATCGAGATTGAGGATGATGGCGTCCTTCGCCTCCTGGCCGGAGGCAAAGTCGTGAATGTTCAAGTGCGCGGTCTCATACTCATCCGGCAAATGCTGTTCATCAAGCTCCATGTTCACCGGCTGGCCGTCTGAGCCAGCCACGAAGAGAACGTTGCTCAGCCAATCGCCTCGCGCCTGGCCGTTGTCATAAGCCTGTATCTTGGCCAGAACAGCCTCAACATCCCTGGATGTCTTTGCGCAAATGCGCCCTATGTTCATGTCGGGCAGGATGTCATCGCCATCGACGCAGACTAACCAGTTGTCGGTCGGCGTCTGGCCGAGCCGGTCCAAAAACTCTGAATCGAAGAGATGTGTTGGGACAAAATCGATCGCGCCGGTCTTGAGGTTATCCTTGTAGTCGATGTTCGCGTCGCCGACAAGCAGCACGTCGGCGGGTGGCGGGCCTGCGAAGTTGTGATACGCATACGAGAGAAAATCCTTAATGGCAGCTGGGTCCTTGATGCCGAAGTTGAATTCGTCATATATGTCCTCGATATCGGCCACCAGAACGATCTCACCGTTCGCCGCGTGATGCCGCGCTATTCCCTGAACCGCCTCAAGGAAATCACCGTGCGAGATGATAACATAGTCGGCCCGATTGGCTGAAGACTTGAGTGAGGAATGACTGTCGAGCGCGATAGAGGGCACTGCCTTTGCACACGAGCTCTGTATGACCAAAAGTTCGCTGTCGAAAGAGACATCCGCCTCGAAGTCAACCATAAACGAGTTCCCGGCATGCTGAACACCTGTATTGCCAAGATACCTCGGCGCGGAAGAATCGGTTATGTCAAACACGTGTATTTCATCGGAAGAGAAACCGCTAACGTTAAACCTTCTTCGACCCTCAATTCTCGGGCGGAAACGGATAACACCCTGTGTCGCCAGGAACGACGCAAGATAGGCGATATCGATGCAATTCAGATAGACCTTGTCAACGAACGCTCCTGTATCGCCGGGATATTCTATCCTCAGCTCGTTCTCGCCGGTTCTTAGAAGGGACTGGGGAACCGTGACCATGTGGGAGAACTTGACGCAACCATCCCAGTATTGATCGTCGATCAATACGCCGTTGAGAAACAGCCTGGTATGATGGTCAGGCTCCTGAAAGGCGTCGCTTCTGCCTCGCAGCTCGATTTCAATTGACGCATCGAATTCCTGTCCGGAGAGATTGTGTATCTCAAACGTAAAGACCGTAGCGCCGGACGCTTCCATCAGCGTCCAGAACCAGTGGTCCTCTCCCGCGCCGTCGGGCATGGTCTGCCAATATACGTTGTCCTCCTCGAGGTGCTGCGTGCAAACAAAGGACTCGGCAAACGGGGCGTCGCCGGCACTTGCGTCCACGACTGCCATGCGAGCCGCGCCGTCGGCGTCAAGAGCAAGCCAATAGACGTTGTCATTCGTGAATAGACTCTCTGGCGCCTCACCCCAGAAGACCAAGTAATCACTCAGGTCGAAACTGCCATCCCCGCCGTCAGCGACCAGGATCGCAACGTCCTGCCCGAGGTAGCGGACCGCGAGCTTTTCGGGATTGATCGTCGAGATGTCGATGCCTGTGGCGAGAAGATCGCTGCCTATTACGCAGTAAATGCCGTCCTCGGTGACGGTCATCTTGAGCTCGGAAGAGCTGCCCACAAGGGGTGTCGCATCATTTGGCGCAGGAGCATCAGGGACTCTAATTGCCCGAACGTCCTCAGGATTCCCGACGCAGGTCCTGACCATATCGAGCGCCCTCAGCGACGGCCCCCTCACGGCGCAGCGAACGCCCACGCTGCCTGACTCCGGCATTTCGCCATCGAAATGGAGCCTGAATGTTAGGCGCCGAACGATTTCAAGGCTCTCCAGGACGGGATTGTGTCTCACGGGGAATACCATGATCCGCGCCAAATGCTGGCCTCTAAACACTCCAGCGTACTCCGCTTGGACAATAGCGTTGGGATAGTAAGCATTTGTGGCAAACAAGCACTCGTCAATCGCAAATCTGCGCTCGACCATAACCGTGCCATTCGTCTCGACGCTTACAGGCTTGTCGCATGGCGCGATTCGGAAACCAAAGAGCTCATCAGCCCCAACGGACTCCAAGGTCACAGAGGGTTCGCATTCAAATGGGATCGCGACAAGAAATCCAAGGAACGGAAGGTCTGGCTTACCGGGTTCGTCAATACTCTCGCAGCCGGGCATCGTTATGACGTCCCAGGAGCCAACTTCTGTATCCCGCCAACTCAATTCGGGTAGGGCCGATTGTAACTTGACCAAGAGGCCGGGCTCGGAGCCTGAAACCACCGCAGCGTTGCGGGCCTCGGAGCAATGGGCAGGAACTTCAAAAAGGGCCAGACTCGAGAGGCTCAAAACGAGACAGAAGAACAGCCATCCAGATGATTCGCTTCTCAAATACCACATCCGTCGCATGAGGCTTTCACAAGCTGTTGAGATTCAGCCCGAGACAGTTTTCCGGAAAAAGAATCCGTCATCTCGACAGGGTTGTCAACAACCCGGCCTAGCTACAGCCTTGTGAGCGGCAGAGCCCGCGGCGGAAGACAGTGTCAGCGGACCTCGAACGTCGCCGCGTCTATTCCGCCTAGTATCTGCGAGATGTCGCCGGGCTGTGTCAGCGCCGCATAAAACGCGTATGTCCCGGCGGGCGACGGGTTCGGCACTGCCAAAGAGGCGGCGCGAAGCCTCAACTTCAGAAACGCGTGAAGATCGACGGGAATTGGCGCGGGCTCGAGGCCGAAGCTGGGATAGTAGAGAAGCGTTCCGCCGTAATCCAGAGCCAGGTAAGCATCAACCTGCATCGATGCGCCGCCGGTGTTCTCAAGCATCACATCGACATTGATAGTCTGATCGGCGTAATATGTTTCCTTATCGGTCCAGACCGTGAGATGTGGCTCAGGCGGCGCCGTCGGAACAGCGAGTGCAAGTCCGGGGTCCCCGAACAGTGTAAATGTCTCGACTATGCAGTCGAAATAACTGCTGTATCCCGCGATCGCGTAACCCCGCACTTTAGCGGTCGTCGTGGCCGCGCCCAGATAGCAGTTGAAGTCATAGAAGACCGACTCGAAGAACACGTTTACAAGTATCGAATGGTTGGAGGGAGTGTCAACGCCGGTCGGCGCCCAGGAGGCTATGGCGCCTTTGCCAGCTGTTCTCATGAAAACGTCGCCCAGGCACGCGGTGCTGTCCAGATGTGGAAAGAAACCGTTCAGGCAGGTCAACATTATCACAAACGGCATCCGAGCACCGTTTTCGAGCCTGGCCACGTCGCCTGAAGAGAACATGCTCTGTGCCCACCTGTTAATGTTACCGTGGCCCGCGTAGTTGACCAGCAGACAGCCTTCGTTGAGATTTGCGATTATGGCCTGGTTGGCATCTGCTCCTGAACCGTAGTCGTTGTAGTTGACGTGAGTGTCCTCATACTCATCCGGCAGGTAGAACGAGCTCAGTTGCTGGTTGATGGCGACCGAGGCGCTCTCACCGTCGGCGACAAAAAGCACCCTATATAGCCAGTCGCCGCTCGCCTGGCCGTTGTCATAAGCCTGTATCTTGGCAAGCACGTAATCGACGTCGCTTCTGCGTTTGGCGCAGATGCGCCCGATGTTCATGTCGGGCAAAACGTCCGGGCCATCAACGCATACGAACCAGTTGTCGGTCGGCGTCTCTCCGATGCGCCTTGTATCGGGATCGTTATAGACGTGGGTTGGCACGAAATCGACCTCCGAACCAACTCTGTTTTTGTAATCCATGTCCGCATCGCCCACGAGCAACACGTCTGTCGGAGGAGGCGGTGAGAAACTCTCATACGCATACTCCAGGAAGTCCTTTATGGCCTGAGGGCTCTTTACCCCGAAATTGAACTCGTCATAGATGTCCTCAACGTCAGCCACCAGCACCGCCTCGCCCTTCGCCGCATGATGCTGGGCTATACCCTCGGCCGCCTCAATGAAGTTGGCGTGTGAGATTATGATATAGTCGGCCCGGTTCTCGGCCGACGTGAGAGAGGAGGGAGTGTCAAGTAGAAGCGATGTTCCGGTCTTGAACGCTGAGCTCTGAGCGACGACATATCTCTTATCGGGAGACGTGTCATCCTGGAAACTCACGAGGTATCCGCCACCGTAAGGTTCAGTAGAGAGGTTCCCGAGGTTCCGCACAACGAAGGGGTCTGTCACGTCGAACACCACGATCTCCTCTGACGAAAAGCCGCTGACTCGAAACTCAGTCAAGCCTGTTTCCTGAGGTGAGAACTCTAGCACGCCGGCGGTCGCCACGAACGTCGCCAAGTAGGTGATCTGGAAGTAGTTGAAGTAAAGCGCGTCGAGAAATGTCAAGTCGCCGGGGTAGTTGACTTTGAGCTCATTTCGACCGTTGCGCATCAGGGACTGCGGGCCCACAATGCTGTGGATGAACTTGATCTGACCGCCCCAGGTTTGGTCGTCGATGACCTGATCGTTGAGGAGTATCTGCGTGTGATGGTCAGGGTCCACGTTGTCCACATCAGAATAGCCCCTGAACTCAACCATTATACTAGCGTCAAATGCCTGTTCAGAGATATTGTGTACGTCGAACTGGTATGTCTGTGCATAAGGAGCAAACACCCTGGCTCCCCAGAAGTAATGGTCCTCGCCCTCGCTGTCAGGGATGTTCTGCCAATAGTTTGTGTCCTCCTCAAACCGGGCTGTATTGATAAAGGACGTGGCGACCGGCGCCCCACTGGTCGGGGCGCCATCAACAACCTCCATTCTCAAAGCCATTTCCTGATCGAAGTCGAGCCAGTATATGTTGTCGTTCGTGAACTCGCTCTCCGGCGCCTCGCCCCAAAACAGGAGGTAGTCCACCTCGTCGAAGCTTCCGTCGGCGCCGTCCTCGACGAGAATCGCAACACTCTGCCCAAGATTGCTTATCGCAAGTCCGTCCGGCGCGATCGTCGAGATTGTGATTCCCGCCGCAACCATGTCGGCGCCCGTAACCTTGTAGATGCCGTCCTGGCTAACGGCGATCTTGTATCGGTGCAAACCGTTCGCGAGCGGTATCACGTCGCGGTCCGAGGCAGGAACATCCCGAACCAGAATAGGCCGAACATCGTCGGGGTTTGCGACGCAGCTCTTGACCGCATCGACCATTCTGGACGATGACCCAATCTCCGAGCAGAGAACGCCTGCTCCGTCAGAACGCGATTTGGTCGAATCCCTCTCGAAGTGCACCGTAAAGGTCGCGCGCTTGACGACCTGAAGGCTGCCCGAGACCGGATTGAACCTCACCGGAAAGACCATCACACGGATGAGCGGCTGCCCCCGCAGAACCCCGAAGTACTCCGCCTGGACGATCGAGTCTGGATAGTAGGCGTCGGTGCCGTATTGCTCCTCGTCTAGCTCAAAGCGAGGCTCAAGAGCAACCGTCTCGCCCAGCTCCGCCCTGATGAACCGCGGGCTCGGCGCGACGTGAAAGCCGAAGAACTCCTCATCCTGAGCCGATTCGCAATTGACAGAAGGCTCGCAGTCCGAAGGGACCGCAAGCAAGAAGCCCAAAAACGGCACATCCGGCTTGCCCGGCTCTCCGATGCTTTCACAGCCAGCGACCTTCACAACGTCATACAGATTACCTTCAAGCTCGTCCCATCCGAATGTGGGTCCGGGCGCCTCAAAATCAACTAGGAAATGACTCTCACCGCTCTCGCGCACAACGGCCTTCGCTATTTCGGCGCAAAAAACTGGGCCCGAAACCATCGCAAAGAGCGAGGCTGCCAGCAGAAGGTGGAAAAACGGTCTTGAAGCGAGCGTTATCTTCATATACGAGCCCCCTTTCGAGGTGCAGGTCGGTTGTTCTTTTCTAATCGCGGGCAACTGTCTCTTCGATCATGTCGATCATCTCGTCGAGCCTGCCGACGACCAGTTCGTAGCATTTCGTCTTTCTGACGATGTCTGCGAGCGCAAGGTACATCTTTGTGACGCTTCCCTTGAACTGGGTGGTCAAGAGCGCCGAGCGCGCGCCGGACCGGGCCCTTGTTAGAAGCTCGAACATCGCCCTGGAATATGGCATTGGCGTCAGCTGCGGTGGGCCCTCAAAGTCAGGTTTGACGTGTTCACCCTTGACGGTGTCAAAGATCAGAACACTGTGCTTGTAGCATATCTCTTCCAGCCTCGCCAGGACGGGATAGCCGCTCTGAACGCGGAAACGGACGATTGGGAACTTCGCCTCGGACGTGTCGCCCGTTACCTCCACCGAGTCAACGCCATCAACCTTGCCCATTTCGGCGAGCATCTCGCCGGGCACATCACTTGTTATGATGTATAGGACCTTCTGCGACGCCAACTGGGAGTAGTCCTCGTCCGCAGATGGCACAAGAAAGAATATGAACCTCGCGGGACACGGCTCTGTAGCCAGCGCTCCCTTCAGCTCACCAATGTCCAGGACGCGTTTGAAACCACCGCCGATCATTGGTATGGTCTCGAGCCTCTCGAAGTCAACGCCCCTTAAAGGGCGCCCAACTCCCTCGCGCATCCCCAGGCCCCTCGGGAAGGGATAAACCTTGTGGTCGAGCCGGTGAATCGCCGCGATCTCGTCGGAAAAAAGAGAAAACCCGCGGCCGATCAGCGAGAGGGTGACGGTTGTCTTGCCGCAGCGGGCCGCGCCCGGAATGATTATCCCGTTGCCCTTGAACTCCATGGCCCCCGAATGGACAAGGAAATGCTCCTGGAGTTTAGCAATAAACGAGTTGAAAACAGTCATGTATGAAAACCCGGGTAATATGTCCGGATTGGCAACCACATAGACCCTGTCGTCAGCTACGATGACGGGGCTACCGCGAACCACCGGTGTCTCAACAACGTAGTAAGTGAGCACCTGCTTATCCGGGCGCGGAACAACAAAATGCGAATACATCTTCTTGAAATAGGACAGGATGGTCGCCGAGTCAGAACGAATGCATAGATCGAGCTCAAACACTCGATAGTACTCTGCGTGAGTGCAGAGCTTGCCGAACTCCTCGATGACCTGTTCGGGGCTTGGGGAAACCAGTTGCGCCAATCTACCTCTCCGAACCGTTCACTTGAAAAAAACTACAGCCAAGCGTATCGGACACGCCTCGATATTGCTATATCTGAATCTCCTCAGAGCTGCTTAGAGCGTGCTTGCTCGTGAGCTTCGGGAGAACCTCGAAGAAAAGGTCCTCAAACAACTCCTTGCGAAGCTCGCAAATGGCATCTTGTGCCAATAAAGTCCCATTATCAACCAGCGCCATTCCGGGGCATCCGCCCTGACAGTAGTTCTTGAACGCGCATTTCTTGCACACCTCGATCCTCTCGACTCTGCCCGCGAGAAGCTCGTGAAGCCGCGTGAATCTATCGCATTCAGCAGCCTGCTGCAACGTCATCTCCCAGATATTGCCCAGCTCATATTCCTGATGATTCAACATGGAGCAGGGATATATCTTCCCCTCCGGATCGACCTCGAGCATCTCACCAACGTGACACCACATTGTGCTATCCGGCACGTCGATGTAAAGGCCCGGAATACCGCCGCCCACGGAAACCTTGCTGCCGGAATCAGAGATCGCCTTGAAGTAAGCCTCATAGAACTTTCGGTAGCTCCCAAACGTCGGATTGAGCATATCGTAGTCATCCTCCGCCCGCCCCAACCGTGCCAGGCAAAGGAACCTTATTCCGCCAACTCCCAGGCTTTCAGCCAACTCGAGCAGAGCATCAAAATCGTCCTCCGGCTGGCCCATGACGGTCCGGCAGATTTCGACGTTCGACCCCGCTCCAGCTCCCTGCAACAGCTTGATGCCGTTTAGCGCTCTCTGAAACTCACCTGAGCCTCGGATGGGGTCGTGAACCTCCGCCGTAGCCCCGTCCAGACTAACCTGAAACGTCACGGGAAGTGGCCCTAGCCCCCTCGCAAGCGCCTCGGTCACGAGCGTCCCATTTGTGGAAACGATCGTCTTTGTCCGTTGGGCGGAGTATTCAACGATTTCGACAATGTCCTTGCGAAGAAGTGGCTCCCCTCCCGTGATCGCAATCGAGGACCCCGGCACTTCGGCCAACTGATCCACGATGTATCTAACGTCTGAAGTGGTAAGGGCGTCGTCCGTGTGCAGCGAACTGACCGTGCCGCAATGCGCGCACCTGAGGTTGCAGTGGCCCGTAATAGTGAGATGAACCCGTTTGTTTTCTCTCGCGAAAGACCTCTTCTCGTCTAGAACCATGTCGCTGAACATCCCTGACGCCTCAAGCTGCTTCAATGAGCATTCGACGTCAGAAGAGACCCGGTCAACATCGACCCCGTAGTGGCTCGCGACCAGCCGGGCTATGTCCGAACTCGTCCGGCGCCCGTCACAAAGGGATGCGATGAACCGGGCCGTGTCGTTTAGCAGCGCGAACCTCGGCAATCTGGGGTGCAGCAAAAGGTATTGACCGGCACGAGAAAGCTCAACTACCCCGTCTTGCAGCTTGGGCCTCGCATGAGAAACCGTGATGACCTCTGACAACTTTCAAACTCCGAATGTCCTGATGTCAAAAACGCCGCGTCATAATCCGAACGCACCGCTCAACAATGGCGGGCCATTTCGCCACCCTGAACTGGGCTGCCCTTATTGATAATACGTCAGAATTGAAGGAACAAACACTACTCCTTCAGAACCCCGTCTTGCTTAAACTTCTCAATCGTCGCCTCAACGTCGCCGGCCACGTCGCAATCATCCGGCGGGTTGAAACTCTCGTTTATCATTTCTGTGATCTGCGAAATGGTATGCTTCCCGTCGCAAAGCTGCCAGACAGCAGCAGCCGTCTTATTCAATACCGTCACCTTGTCGTTGTCCGAGTTGTAGAGCAATGTCTCATCGCCCATCTGGGACTTCTCTATGTCCGCCTTCGCAATCGGCATGTAATCCTTGTCCATCACATCTAACCTCCCGACAATATGGAAACGTCGTTCAGATCAATCCGTACTCTCTCGCCGCCCGTAACAGGAACTCATCCCTGTCCCTTTTCTATAACTCGGAACCCACCGAACTGTCAAGCCTGGCGATGACCGAACCAGCATGATTCAAAGGCTTACCTCTGAAGGCAGTGCTCAGTGCGGGGAACACAAAGGCGACGATCTGCCGGACGGAGAGCGACTAGCGAAAGCCTCCTTGAGGCGCATTTGACCGAAGCAAGAAAGAGGAAGTGACCAGGACGCTTTCCGGTGGGCCTGTTGCGCGGGCCAATACCGGGCCCGTGTGTGGCCGAAATCCACACGGGGGATTCGTGCGTCTATATACTGGGCACATACAGGGCTCTCCCCACTACATATACCATCTCGCCTTCCGCTGACTCATCCCATTATGGAGCTGGATCAGGAAACCTGCGCTCGACACTTGTGTTAGGCCCCCATTCACTACTGCTCCCGAATCCCACGCAGAAATGGCTGAAGCGGAAGCTGAGAGCGCCGCGGCAGTTTGATCAAAAAAAACGGGAACCAACCGGTTCCCTATACTACTCAAGAGACTCTTATAACTTAGAATTAAGAAGTGGGGAAAGGCCCAGCGCCCCTGTTACGAATCCAACCCCGCAGTTGGGTTCCGCATCAGCAGGCACCGAGACCAACGCTTTCCCGCACGACACCTATGGAGAAATGCAACGGGCGAAAAGGCTAATCTCGAAAGAGGAGAGATCTTCGAGACCGCACACCCGTTTCCGCCCCGATTTAATGTGCTAAGCCAACCTCTCGATTCCCAAAACCACAACATCTGTCTCGCTTCTCTGTTTAAGCACGTCCTGTGCCAATCAATCCCACTAAACCTTGTGGTGTGGGCGCTCTTGCCCTTGTGATCGCCGATTGCGCCGTGTGGGGGAAGAATAGGAGGTCGTGCCGCAGCCGCACCGTGCGTCGTTGATGTCTAATCTCGGGGTCTGCTACACAAAGAATCCGTAACAATATGTGACACTTGGAGCCTTATAGCCGCTCGGATAGGCGAGAATGGCTCATCCGGGAACAGTGTAACAGAATGTGACAAGAGCGTCTCGAAAACGCGGGGAGAGGCCAAGAACATCACGAGGCCCAGTGAATGAAACCACACGCCGTTGCGAATCTGAATGGTGGACCACACACTGCAAAACCCGCATCAAAGGCAACGTTCTTGAAGTCCTTGACCTGTTGACGCCTCTTGTCCACAATTCCACAAGAGGAGTTCTTGACCAAACACAAATGCGGACACCGATATGTCACCAATGAAAACACATTCATCGCCTGTTCAGGCTATCGATGTCGTCACCGTCAGCTACAACTGCAAGGATTCGGTTGTCAGATGTCTGAACAGCCTTCGAAACTGCCGCGATTCCTTCGAGTTGCGGACCGTCGTTGTTGACAACGCATCGTCTGACGGGACGCCCGAGGCGGTTAGGTCGATGTTTCCTGAGGTTAAGGTCGTCCAAAGTAGGCAGAATCTGGGCTTTGCGACCGGATGCAACATTGGGATCGTGGTGGGTCATGAGGAACTAGTCCTGCTTCTGAACCCCGATTGTGAGATCGGCGCACCGGCGCTGCGCCAGCTTGTGGATTGCCTCGAGCAGAACAAGAGCGCAGCGTGCGCGGCTCCCGGTCTTGAAAGGGATGCAAAACCGATCCCGCCGGTCTATCGTGCAGTGGTTACTTTGCGGGAGCTTTTGGCAAAGATGCTCTTTCTCGACCGCGCCTTTGGTCGCCACTCCGCGCCCAGGCAGGGACTTGACCGGCGGGAGGCCGGCCGCGCCGCGACCGGTGTTGTTGCTGGCCAAGACGTTGACTACGTAATCGGCGCGTGCGTTCTATGCAGAAGGCTTCACCTGAAAAGCGTTGGTCTGTTTGACCCCGGCTTTTTCCTTTACTTCGAGGACCAGGACCTGTCGTTGAGGCTCCGTGAGCGTGGTTTTAGGGTTCTCTTCTGCCCAGAAGTGGAGGTTGAGCATGCCCAGGGCGCGTCCGCGGTCCAAGAGCCTGAGAGAACCGTGTTTGAATCGTATCGTAGTTTGTGCTACTTCTTTGATCGGCACAGGGACAAGCTGTCTGGCGTTGCCCTGCGGCTGGTGATAGCCGTCGGCGCGGCGATCAGGTTGATGGTCTTTAGTGTTGTGTTTTTTCTTGGCAAAGGCGCCGAGGCTAGACGCAGGATAGCAGCCTATCGGCAAGTAATGACAGAAATCGTATTCAGGAGGCGCTGGAGTAACGATGGTTGAAATAACGCAGCAAAAAGAAGATGTCGTTTCGTCTTTGGCGGACGCCGAGCAAGCGATACAGCGTCTGCGGGACCACTTGATGAGCGTGGCGTTCAGGGCTATTGACGCCCGTGCGAAAGAGGTGTTACTTCTGAACGCTCAAGAGGTTGTATCCCTTTTGGGGCCAGGTGTGGAAAAGCTAAAAGGAATCATGGACGCGATCGAAAGCTGACGTGGGGCGGGCTTTCCAGCCTGCCGGCGTGGGGCGGGCTTTCCAGCCTGCCGGCGTGGGGCGGGCTTTCCAGCCTGCCGGCGTGGGGCGGGCTTTCCAGCCTGCCGTTGGTGGTAGGCAAGTAGCCGGCGAAGATTCGCCGAACTAGTGCAAGACACTCGACTTAAGGCATTGGGAGGATTCATGTTGAGATGGTATGTGATGGTAGCGGTTCTTATTGTCCTGAGCGCAGGTTCAGTGTGCGAGGGGAGACTGACTCAGTCCACGCCTCGAACGGGGAACCTGACGGACGCTGGCGAGATTGTTCTTCGTGTTCGCGACAACCTGTCCGGGGTTGATCCATTATCGATCCGCCTCATCATAGACGGACGAGAGGTTAAGCCATCGCTCAGCAAGATAGCGCAAGGATATAGCGTCTCATATAGGCCGATCGGGTCATCAACCGGCGAATACAACGTCGAGCTTTTTGCCAGCGACATGGCCAAAAACTCGATGCGGCGAGCTTATCGCTTCATCGGGGCGCCGTCCGCAATGGCGCTGGGCAATCCAAAGCCTTCTCCAGAGAGGCTGCTACTCGATGGCCCAATGCTGCGCCGCGCCGCAGGTAGCGAGTTGAACGTCGCGTCGGGTCCGATAGGCGGCTGCGAACCGAAGCCGGTCAGCATGGCGCCCCAGGTGGAGGGCCGCCGGTCGGTTATGCGTCTTGGGCTCGCCTCGTCTCATATCCAACAGCCTGTGCAGTTCAACGTTGCTATAACGAAAGAGCTTTGCGTCGCTGACCAGGGTGAGCTCTACGAGGTTACGTTTGATGTCAGGGCTAATCACCTCGTCAATGCACAATATGAGCTGTTCATTGGACTGATCGGTCGCACCGGCGAGGTCGTGTTCTATGAGCCTGAAGCTGGGCGCCCTGGCATCGCTCTTGAGGAACTGGAACAGACCGAGGATTTGCGGTTTCGGCTGAAGCTGTCGTTCGAGCCGGGGGAGATACTAGGCGGCAATTATACTTGGTGCGCTGTTGTCGCGCGAGCCGGGCGCCCCGAACACGTTGTCAGCAACGTGGCGTCGGGGCCATTCGACGTCTCGCCGCCCGAATCCGAGATGCTCGTTCTCGATGGCCCGTCCTCCTTTCCGTAGCGGGCGAAGTGCTTTTTGTCGCTCGCACGAGTTATGCCGAGATTCGATCCGCTATCGAGGCTGGCCTTTCGGCGTGTGGATTTGATCCGGGCCCCAAGAGGATACTGATCAAGCCGAACATCGTGAACGCCCACGCGCCGGAGGTTGGCGCAACGACGCATCCGGCGATTCTGGAGGCACTGCTGGAGCATTTTGGCGGCAAGCGCTGCATCATCGCCGAGAGCTGTGTGGTTGGCGTCGATACGGACGAGACCTTCAAGAGAACCGGCCTCTTGGAGCTCGCATCGCGGCATGGAGCGGAAGTCGTCAACCTACAAAAAGTGAGCCGGGCGCCCAGAAAGTGGGAGTTTGGCGAGCTTCAGTTGCCCACGCTCCTCGACGAATGCGCCTACATCAACATCGCGAAAATGAAGACGCACATCCTGACCGGCGCAACGCTCTGCCTCAAGAATCAGAAGGGCATTCTGGCGAACGCCGATAAGATGCGCTTTCATCGCTTGGGCCTTGACAGGGCCGTTCCCGCCCTCTACGAGGCGCTCAAGCCTGACCTATCGATTATCGATGCAATTTGGGCGCTTCAGGGCGAGGGTCCCGGAAAGTTCGGCCAGCGCAAAGACCTCGGTCTTCTTCTTTTCGGGAATGACGCCCTTGAGCTCGACAACCTCGCGCTCCAAATCATGGGTTTTCAGCCGGGCGAGGTCGGCCATATCCCTGTTGTCGAGCTCGGCGAGGTCCAAGGCGTGCCGCTGGACGAGGTTCGGACAGAGTTCAAGCGCTCGAAGGGCTACTACAAGAAGATCAATCTATATTACTTCCCCTGCGGCGCCTGCTCCGGCTGCACAAACGCAATCTCAGAGACCGTCAAGGGCCTGCTCAAGCAGCCCTGGAAGCATCCTCTGAAGGTCGTCAATTTCGCGCTGAAAGGGGTCCTGGGCAAACGCATCTTTCTCGCGGGGATTGACGCCGCCTATCCGCACGTCAACGGCGCCACAATCTGCATCGGCAACTGCTCCGCCGCGTTCGCGACCCGTGAGAAACTGCCCCACGTCCCGGGCTGTCCCCCAACGGCCGAAGACATCCTGGAGGTCCTGTAGGGGCGGTGCTTGCCCCGCCTGGGACATGAGTCGTTGCGGGCACGTAGGGGCGGTGTCTCAGACCCGCCCGCCCACATCAATCCCTGCGATACGAGGCGTGTTATGCGACCATCAATTCGATCGGGCGGGTCAAAGACCGCGCCCCTACAGAACGATGAGACCGGTAGGCGCGAAACCCACGCAGACTACCAGCTCCGTCGGCGCCTATGGTTCAGAAGCTTCAACCGCGCGCCTCAACTGGGCCGCGTTTGCCTCGACGTCGGACGGGTTCACGAAGACGTCGATGCCGATCTCGGTGCCGGAGAGGTGCTTGCGGGTCTTGCTGTCAGCGTGCGCGGGATAGAACTCGACGTGGAAGTGATAGGCTGAGTAGTCGCCGCCGTCGGTAGGGGCCTGGTGAAAGGCCATGATATACGCCGCCGTGAAGCCAAATAGCCTGTCATAGCCGCGTATAAGGGCCTGAAGAATCTTGCCGAACGCCAGCACTTCCGCGTCATTTAGGTCAACCACCGAAGCCAAGTGCCGACGACTGATCACGTGCGCCTCAAACGGGAACCGCGCGAAGAACGGGATGAAGCAGGCGAAATGCTCATTCTCCGCGACGAGGCGCACGCCATGGCCGAGCTCCTCCGAGACCATGTCGCACAGGAGGCAGCGGGAGTTCTTCTTCACGTATTGGCGGCACGCCTCGATCTCTTGCTGAATCTTGCGCGGGACGAACGGGAAAGCGTAGATTTGCCCGTGGGGGTGGTGAATCGTAACACCGACCGCTTCGCCTCGATTCTCGAAGACGAAGACGTATCTTATGCCCTGAATCGAGCCGAGCTCCCTCGTCCGCTGCTGCCAACATCGGACGAGCTTCTCGATGTGCCAATCTGCCAGATCGTAGATGTTCGCTCCGTGGTCGGGGCTGTATAGTATGATCTCGCACGCCCCGAAAGAGGGCTTATTGACGTAAAGGTTGGCAGTTGCCAGTTGCCGGTTGGCAGTGTGTGGCAGGCTTTCCAGCCTGCCACTGGCACTTGGCTCTTGCCGGTTGGCAGTGTGGGGCAGGCTTTCCAGCCTGCCACTAGCACTTGGCGCTTGCCGGTTGGCAGTGTGGGGCAGGCTTTCCAGCCTGCCACTGGCACTTGGCGCTTGGGCGTCTGGGGCTGGCTTTCCAGCCTGCCGATGACTGTTGGCAGTTGGCAGGTGCCGGTAATGTAGGCGCGGCGTCTCAGACCCGCCCGTCTGAATGTCGTCGGCGGTTATTGAGCGTATCCACGAATCTCCGGGTGTAGCGAGCGTCATTGAGGGATAATCGTTCTGATAGACGAAGACGTCGTAGTCAGGGGGCGTTTTGCCGACCCCAGGGCAGAACGGGCACGAATCGGTCGGCAGCACGGGCCGCTTCATCCTCTGGGCCGCGACGATGACCCATTCACCCGCGATTGGATTGAACCGTATCTCAAACACGCGTTGGATTATACGGCAAGCGGACACTGTATGGGAAGCTTCAGGAGCGATACGTGTCTGTAGGGGTGCTGCTTGCCGCACCCTTGATGCACGTTCTGCTAGGTCGGGACAGGGCGGGGCAAGCACCGCCCCTACATTGCCCCGCACACACTTATGGCACAGCCTCCGCAAACTGCCTCTACTGACTAGCCCGCAGCCGCGAAAAGCAAAAACCGGGCAGCTCGCGACTCGCGAGCTCCCCGGCGAACAGAACTGTCGTTTTTGGTCAAGTATGCCTAGCTAACCGTTTAACCACCAGCAAGCAACGTGAACTTCACGGTAATAGTGGAGATACCGTTCTTGACGCAGACACGCTCGCCATAGACCTGGGTCTGCGTGATGCCCGTCCATGCGACCTCGGCCCAGCCCAGCCGTTGCCGCAAAGCAGGGCAGTAACCTGTCTGCTGGCTTCCGATGTTGCGATGGTGAACCACCATTACGTAGAAGAAGGCGTAACCTACGGGGATGAATTGATTGTTCTCTATCTTCGTGAAGGAGTCCTTGTAGATGTGCTCGTCCGTTGCGGAGAGAATA
>CAYZPW010000050.1:0-4482 GCA_964480475.1 uncultured bacterium
TCCTTCCGCCTTCATCCTTCCGCCTTCATCCTTCCGCCTTCATCCTTCCGCCTTCATCCTTCATCCTTCATCCTTCCGCCTTCATCCTTTCAGAATGTTAGTGCAGGAAGTGCCGCATCCCGGTGAAGACCATCGGTATCTTCAACCTGTTGCACGCGTCGATGACCTCCTGGTCGCGCTTGGAGCCGCCCGGCTGGATTATGGCTGCAATCCCGGCCTTGTGCGCCTCCTCAATGGAATCGGCAAACGGGAAGAACGCGTCGGACGCGAGCACCGCTCCCACGCTCTTCTCACCGGCCTTCTCAACTGCAATCCTGGCCGCATCGACCCTGTTCGTCTGGCCAGCGCCAATTCCCGCCGTTACGCCGTCTTTTGCTACAACGATTGCGTTCGACTTTACGTGCTTGCAGACGGTCCAGGCGAAGTGCAGATCATCCTCAAGCCGCTTATCGGGCGAAATCTGCGTGACGGTTCTCAGATTGGCTTCGTCAAACACCTCAGCGTCGGTGGTCTGAATCAGGAAGCCGCCCGGCACCGTCGTGTGAACGAGCTTGCACCCGCCTCGTATGAATCCTGCTGGATACACAAGTAATCGCCTGTTCTTCTTTTTTGAAAGCACCTCCAGCACGCCGTTTTCGTACCCGGGGGCTATTAGGCCCTCGACGAACATGGTCCTGTGCACGAGCTGTGCCGTCCCCATGTCCAACGGTCTATTGCAGGCAATGATACAGCCGTATGCTGAGACGGGGTCCGCATCCAGGGCCCGTATGTAGGCCTGGTCGAGGCGCTCGGCAACCGCGACGCCGCAGGGACTCCGATGCTTGATTATTGCGACCGCTGGCCTGTCAAACTCCACGGCAAGATTCAGCGCCGCAGATAAGTCAACGATGTTATTGTAAGAAAGCGCCTTGCCAGACAACTGCGTTGCGCCAAGCACCGCCGCCTCGTCGTCTTGTACTGCATAGAGCGCAGCCTTCTGATGCGGGTTCTCGCCATACCTGAGCTCCTTCAGCCTCGTGAGCGAAAGACATACCGACGCGGGAAAGGCCTCATCCTCAGAAGACGTCAGCAGAGACAGATACGACGCAATCGCGGCGTCAAACTGCGACGTCATCTTGAATAACTCTATGGCCATCTCGGCCCGCGTGGACGAAGTAATCGAGCCGGAGTGCTCCTCCAACTCGGCGGCTACGCGCTTGTAGAACTTCGGCCCGGGCACGACTAGGACATCTTTGAAGTTCTTCGCGGCCGACCGCGCCATAGTCGGCCCGCCAATGTCGATGACCTCGGTTGCATTCTGAAGGTCGAGGCATTCGTCCTTGGCCCGGCCAAAGGGATAGAAGTCGACAACGACCAAGTCGATCGGGTCCGCGCCGCATTCCGCAAGCTGCGAGATGTGCTCCGAGAGCTCGCGCCTGGCCAATATCCCGGCGTGAATCTTTGGGTGAAGCGTCTTGACGCGGCCGTCCAAGAGCTCCGCGTATCCGGTTATGTCCTCGACAAGTGTTACCTTGAGCCCCGCTCCTCTAAGTTCGGCCGCTGTGCCGCCGGTCGAGATCAACTTGACGCCAAGATTCGCCAAGCGACGGCAGAAATCTACGACTCCTTCCTTGTTGAACACGCTGACAAGCGCGACCTTAACCTTTCTCATTCCAGCTGCCTCGATATCTTATTCTGCTGAATGCCTAACGTGCCCAAGATAATGTAACAACCGCGACCGCGTAATCCCCGTCATGGCTGAGCGAGACCGACACGTTGTCCGAGCCAACTTGCCTTGAGCCGTTGCCTACGGCCCGAAGCCTCGGAACACCAGAGGTCTCGACGGCTACCTCGAACGAGCTGAGTAGCAAATCGCCAATGCCCGCCGCTGAAAACGCCTTGTAGGCCGCCTCCTTCGCCGCGAACCTCGTGGCCAGATGAGGATACGGATCACACTTCTTCATAGAGTAAGCGAGCTCGCCCTTCGAGAAGTAGCGGCCCAGGAACCGCTCGCCCCGACGCTCGGTTATCTCCCTAACGCGCGAGACCCGCACAATATCAACGCCCACAGAGCCTACTTTCCTGTCCAAGTCGGTCCTTGAAACACCCTTAAGCGTTTCGTGAAGGAACTGGTCACACATCCTGCGCTTCTCCGTAAAATGCCTTGCTCGGCGCCTTGTCCTCCTCGCTGACCTCGTCTTGCGCGTAGTCTCGCGCATAGAAAGTCACACCCACGCGATGGATGTGGTCACGAAGATCAGGATCGTTGATGTTATCGAGAATGGACAGGTCGATCGTGTAAGGCAGGAGCAGGTCATCGAGTTCATCCATGATTCTGTAGAGCACTTTCCTTGTCAATCCCGCGCCGCAGAGGGTCAGGTCAATATCCGAGCCGTTCTTGTAGTTTCCCATGGCGCGCGAACCGTATAGGATCGCCCTTTCGACCTGCGGGTAGCGGGCGAGGACAGATTGGATTTTCTGGATTGTGCCGTCCTTCAGGCCGTATTTCACATCTGTTCTTCCTGCTTAAGTCCCGCTAATGTGGCTTTGAGCGCTTCGAATTCGGCGAAATAACTTCCGAGAATCGCGGAAACGATCTCGGATGCTACGGCTTCATCATAACTATGAGAGGTCAGATTCCGGCTCTTGATCATCTCCATCCACGCCTCGCCATTCTCTATCAAGCCTATCTTGAAGGCTTCGCGCGTTGCGTCTCTAGAGCCATACAGCTTGCGGACGCCGCGGGCATCGAGAAAATCTTTCAACGTGTTCCAGGCCAGTTCGTGCGTGTACTCGAAGGCCTGGATCAATCCCTGTTCTTCGAGTTTCGAGATATGACGCCGTTGAGCCAGTTCGACGGCCTCTTTCAATTGTGAAAAGGCTTTCATGAAGTGTTCGAATCGCTGGACCCAGCGGACGTCTTGTGCAATCATAAGGTATCTCCGTAAACCGCCCTGTTCAATGCACCATCTTATTCGCTGACCTTGAATCGCGTCTGGTCAGTCCGGCATGAAAGGTCATCGATATCTCCTACTTCCCGTGAAATCTTCGACTTCGCTGAGCGGCGTAACATTGCATATTACACCTTTGAGCCTGCTCGGCAAGCGCCAGCGGATGAAGGATGAAGGCGGAAGGATGAAGGATGAAGGCGGAAGGATGAAGGATGAAAAGCGCTCCAATGTATGACTCATCCTTTTCAGCCGTCGTAGCTCTGCGAGCTACTATGGCGAAGTCGGCCATAATTCACGATTCAGCCTTCCAGAAATGCTACGGCTGGCGCCACGAGTGGTCGAGGAAGGCGATGCCGTGGGATGTGCCCTCCCCTTGGACGCGGAATGGGTAGTGCGGGGGATGAAAGTCGAACGCGTCGTAGGGCGTTACGCCGCCGGGCTTGAAGATGGCCACGGAGACCTTGTAGTAACCCTCGAGCAGTGTAAGTGCGCTGTATCTCATCTCGAATGAGCCGGGACCCGGCCTAATCGGCTTCGTCGTGTGCTTGTCCCAGAGCGTGTTCGTGCCGTAGATGTAGATGTTGTCCTCTCGCCATAGGGCGACGCCGAAGACCGGCGCCTCGCACGGAACGTCGGCATGGTAATCGACCCGGACAGTCATGGGTTCGCCTATTCTGAAGAGGTTATTTGGCCTTCCCTGACCGTCGAGAAGCGTTACGCCCGTTATTTGTATCTTCAGGTCGCCGCGTCGGCCCTCGATCTCCTCCTTGACGTCAAAGCCCTTCTTCCCATTGAGCTTTGCGACGAAACCCTCGGCCACGTGAGTATCGTATTCCCGCAGCACGTCCCGCACGGGGCCCATGCTTCTGATCTCGCCTTTCTGCATCCACACGCACGTGTCGCACAGCCGCTCGATGGCCGCCAAGTTGTGCGACACAAAGAGGATCGTCTTGCCCTCTTTGTTGAACTCCAGAATCTTGTTCAGCGACTTCTGCTGAAACGCCTCGTCCCCGACGGCGAGCGCCTCGTCAATGATCAGGATGTCGGGACGAACGTGAACCGCAATCGCGAACCCCAGCCGAACATACATGCCTGACGAATATGACTTGACGGGCATGTCGATGAACTCCTCCAGCTCCGCGAACTCGACGATCCTTTTGAAACAGTCCTGAATCTCACGGCGCTTGAGGCCGAGAATGGAGCCGTTCAAAAAGACGTTCTCCCTGCCGGTGAGTTCGGGGTGGAAGCCAGCACCCAGCTCCAGAAGCGCCGAGACGCGGCCCCGGACGATGACTCGGCCCTCGTCCGGCTCCAGGATACCGGTCGCGAGCTTCAGAAGCGTGCTTTTGCCGGCGCCGTTCTCGCCGATGATGCCCATCACGGAGCCTTTTGGGACGTCCAGGCTCAAGCCTTTGAGCGCCCAGAAATCCTCCTTGGACCCCTCCATGCCCCGGCCCAGGCTCAGCAGCACCGACTTCAGGGTCGCTGCATGGCCGCGACGAAGCGTGTATTTCTCCGAAACGTCCTGAAACTCTATCGCGTTCAAATCATG
>CAYZPW010000050.1:4582-24618 GCA_964480475.1 uncultured bacterium
CCACTTCTTCATTCGCTCCCTGGCCTCTTCGTGGGTTACTGTCTCCCCGGCGTTGGCTTGTGCGATTCCGCGCTCGATCTTGTACAGAAGGTACAGCCGCTCCATCGCGTCCTCAAACGAAGCGTCCGAGGGAAGCTCCTTGACCGCATTTAGTATCTGTTCCTTTACTCTCATAGATCCTCCGATGTGTCGCTTAATGGGGTCATCGTCAGCCCTGCCGCTCGCCAGCGTATTCAAAGACCAGGACCTCCAGGTCCGACAGGAAGTCGAATCGGGTCCCGGGCGCAACGATTGCGCCGTAGAAGACGTATTCCCCGAGCGCGATATGGCGCTCAATCTGGTATTCAAAGAAATGGTATGGGCCAAACTCGCTGTGCGCTCCGAGCGTCATCCCGATGGGGAATGGCTCTGTGCCGAACGTCGGGTAGAATAGCAGTGTATCGGAGCCGGGCAGCACGGCCGCGATATAAACGTCAACTGTCATCTCCTCAAGGTCGTTGATCAACGTGCCATAGAGCTTGATCGTGTCCCCCAGAAAGTATCTGTCGCTGGTTGTGCCGAGCTCGATTATCGGCTTTGGCGTTCCGCTGATCTCAATGCTGTGATAGCTTGACCAGTTCGACTGCGCCCCGTGCTCATCCTCCGCCAAGACGCAGACCTCGTATGTCCCCGTGCGTCTGTATGCGTGAGACGCGGACGCTGGACCCCATGTGCTGTCCTCACCGTCCCCCCAGTCGAACAGGAACCAGATATCGTCGCCGTCCGGGTCGGTGGCATTCGTCGAGAACGTGTATTCGGTGTTGACGAGGCCTGATGATGGCCCTGACGGTCGCTCCGGCCGCGTCGGCGGCGAGTTGGGCTCTTCGATTCTGATCGAGGCTGGAGGCGACCACTGAGATGCTTTCCCCTTGTCGTCCCTGGCTCTCGCTCGGACGTTGAACAGGCCGGTCGTCTCGTAAATCCACGTCTGAACCGCGATGCCCCAATCGCTCTGATTGCCGTCGCCCCAGTCAAACATGAACTCCAGCTCGTCCCCGTCCGGATCGTAACTTGAGGTCGAGAACTCAACAGTCTGGCCCACGTAAGCCGATTCCGGTCCCCGAGGTATCGTCGGCGCCTGAGGGGGCCGGTTCCCCGTCGCTATCGTGATCGTGCGCGCCTCGCTGAACGCCGAGACGTTGTATCCGTAATCCCTCGCCCGGACAATCACTTTGTATGTTCCCAGACTGGTGTAGGTGTGAGAAGCCGCCGCGGGACCCCAGTCGGAATAGGAACCGTCGTCCCAATCGAACTGATAAAGCACGTCGTCCCCGTCCGGGTCGGTCGTAAGCGTCGAGAACTCCACCTCCACGTCGGTTGCGCCTATCTCCGGCCCGGAGGGAGTCTCGGGCATCAGCGGCGGGAGGTGGTCTCCATAGTCATACATCAGCAAACCATGCTCGCGCGAACCGAAATAGACGGCCCTGGTGCCCTGCGCGACCGACGTTATGCAGGCGTTGGACAGCTCGTAGTCGAAATCGGCGGCCGTGCAGCCATCGAACCGCACGACCCCGGTCCTCAGTCCGAACCACCTGTAGCCGAAGTCATCCACAATGATCGCCCTGAGGTCGGCGTCGAACACGAGGCTGGTCTCGTTTTCCCAGGCGCCGTTGCGATAGACACACAGTCCGTTAGGGGTCCCGACCCAGACTGCCCCGGACGGGCACAGGCCAATGCTGCTGACGTTGTTCGACGTAAGCATTGAGTTGCTGGTGTCATGAATGCTCCATTCACCTCCCGACTTCACGGACACTCCCGCATCACTCGTGCCGATCCAGATTGTGCCGTCCTCATCGACGACGACGGTAGTGATCCTGTCTGAGGCAATTTCGCTGTTTGACACGTCGAACACCCGCCACGAGGCGCCGTCGTATGAGCAAAGGCCGCCGGAGTGAGTCCCCACCCACACAACATCGTCCGGCGCGACCGCAATCGCCTCGATCCAGTTGTCCGAGAGGTTCGAGTTCTCCGTCGTGAACGTCTGCCATCCGGCATCCCCAAGAATCGAGATGCCAACATCCGTCCCGATGAAGACCCGACCGGAAGAATCGCACGCCAGGGCCTTGATCCGGTTGCTGATCAGGTTGGAGTTTGTGGTCGTGAAATTCAGCCACTCCGAGCCTTGAACGAACGAAAGCCCTGAGTTATTCGTCCCGATATAGATTCTGTCAAACACGTCAACCGCAACGGCGGAGACCCGATCGCTCGCGATGTCGCTGTTCGCCATAGTGAATGAATCCCACCCCTGGCAAAACGCGCTCGAGCAACACGCAAGACCTGTAAAGATGGTCAAGATAGTTAGCTGTTTCACGTTATCTTCTCTCCGGATGCTCGTATTCACCAACGTCAGTCCAACACAAAACCAAACGAGCGGATTCTATCGATGTTGACGCTGCATATCAAACATGATCGTATTAACGCCCGACTTCAGTCAGGTAGCTTGGAAGGCGAGGCGTCCCGCTCCTCCTCTGCGCCGAAACCGCCGCCACCGGGCGTCTCGATGCGCATCACGTCGCCGGGTCGCATCGTGATGTTGCACTTTGATGGCAGCTCTTTCACCTCATCGTTCCGAATCAACGAATTCCGGCCGCGCTCGCCCGGCCGACCTCCATTCAGGCCATAGGGGGCGAATCTGCGCCGCTCGGAGATGATTGAGGCGCTCACGTCGCAAAGGGCCTCGATCTCGCGGACGATGCCGTCCCCGCCGACGTTTCGTCCTTTGCCGCCTGAGCCGCGCCGAACAGCATATCGCCTCACTCTGAGCGGAAACGCCCGCTCCAGCGCCTCAACTGGTGTGTTCATCGTGTTGGTCATGTGCGTGTGGATAGCGCTTTGCCCATCGAAGCCGTGACCTGCGCCCATCCCGCCGCCGATCGTCTCGTAGTACGCGAAATACTCGCCGGTTCGGGCGTCCGTGCCGCCAAACGTCAGGTTGTTCATCGTCCCGCATGATGCAGCGGGAATCGCGTCCGGCATGGCCTTTGATAGGGCACCCAGGACAACGTCAACTATACGTTGCGAGGTCTCGACGTTCCCGGCGGAGACGGCCGCTGGGAAGCGGGCATGAACGACGCTGCCTTCTTCGGCGATTATATCGACAGGTCTCATGCAGCCGGCGTTGAACGGGATGTCGAGTCTCACGAGGCAGCGGATGACGTAATAGACGGCGGACTTCGTTACCGCGAGGTTGGCGTTCACGCTTCCAGCCACCTGAGCGGTGCTGCCTGAGAAGTCAACGCTCATCTGGCTGCCATGCACCTTGACTGCGACCCGAATGCGTATTGGCTCGTCTGACACGCCATCGTCGTCGAGGAAATCCTCGAAGTCGTAAGCACCGTCGGGGAGCTCGGAAATCGCCGCCCGCGTAACTCGCTCGGAGTAATCCTGAAGCGCATTGGCGTTCGTCTTGGCCGTCTCAATGCCGTGCCTCGCCGCGATCTGCTCGAGCCGCGTGATGCCAGTTCTTATCGAGGCAACCTGCGCCTCAATATCGCCCTGCCGCTCTCGTGGCGTCCTGACGTTCGAGATGAATATCGTCAGGACGTCTCGCTGCACCTCGCCGCCCTTCACGATATAGACCGGCGGAATACGGATCCCCTCCTGATAGATGTCGGTTGCCACCAGCATCGAGCCGAACATAGCGCCGCCCACGTCGGCGTGGTGCGCCCTGTTGGCGACGTAGAAGTCGGGGCCGTCCTCGTCCGAGATGAAAACCGGCGCCACCAGAGTTACGTCCGGGAGATGAGTCCCGCCGCAGAAGGGATCGTTGAGCATCACAATGTCCCCGCGCCCCATCGGTCTTTCTCGTATTGCCGCCCTGACCGAGGCAGGCGTCGCGCCGAGATGCACCGGGATGTGCGCGGCCTGAGCAACCATCTCGCCGTCCGCATCGAAAACGGCGGCTGACAGGTCCCGACGCTCCTTGATGTTCGCCGAGAACGCGGTCCGAACAAGCGCCTCGCCCATCTCCTCCGCCACCGAGGAGAACAGGTTGCGAAATACCTCAAGCGTGATCGGCTCAATTCTTGTGCTCATTGCACGTTAAGGTTATCAGGTAATTGTGCCGTCTATCCATTCAAACTTGGTGTCTGTAACGTGGATCGGTCATTTGGGAGTTGTGAATCGACCGACTGGTTGGCATACTCTCACTGTTCTTCTTTGGCTTCAGTTTCATTCCGATGACAGGAGGCAAGAACCATGACGCGACATGCCGTTATTGTCCTTCTATTGATTCTGTTATCGGTGACCATCTCATGCAGACGGGAGGAGCAAGCGATCCCGCCGCCGGAGGACCTAACGGAGTTGGCGCTTCAGTTGGTCGATTCGATGGTGGTCAGCGATTTCGAGAATGCAGTTACTGGATTCGAGGATGAGATGAAGGAGGCTATGCCGGCCGAGGAGCTTGGGGACAAATGGGGCTCGCTCATCTCTCGGTATGGCCCTATACGGCGCTTGGGAGGCGTGCGAGCGACCGAAAGCGCGAGGTTTGTGTGCGTATTCGTCAATTGCGAGTTCGTGCGGTTGAAACTGGATGTCAAGGTTGTTTTCGACAGGAATAGTAGGATATCCGGCCTGTGGTTTGTGAAGCCCGACCCGACCAAGAGCTACGAGCCGGTGGCCCAGACCTCGGTCAGACTCAAGGAGCAATACGATATTGACTCTGAGGCTGCCAAGGACGTGGTTCGATTGGCTAAGAGCTTCGTTGATCTTCTTTCGAGAGATGATTTTGGGGCCGCAGTCGGTTATTTCGATGAGGTGATGGCGGAGAACATGTCGCCTGAGGTCCTTTCGCATATATGGGCTGATTTGCAGGATAAGAACGGCGCCTACAAGGGCCAGAAAGGAAGTTGGACCGAGCGCTATCGGGGAGCTGACATCGTGTTCGTGACGTGTGAGTTCGATAGAGCGTTGATCGATCTGAAGGTGGTCATAAACCAAGACAACAAGATATCGGGCTTCTGGCTCGCCAAGGTGCGGCCCGTCAATGATCAGGTCGAGCGCCTCGGCCAGGAGTTCGTGGAACTGTTGGTGAAGGGGGATTATGACCGCGCGACGGCCATGTTTGGCGCCGAGATGAAAGAGGGGATGACTGCGCAGGAACTTCAAAGCGCCTGGGAGGCGATCAAGGCAAAGAACGGCGCCTTCAAGCAAAGGATCGGCAGCAGAATTGAGCGTGAGGGCGGCTTCGACTGCGTCTATGTGACGTGCGAATTCGACGAAGCCAAGCTGGATGTAGAGGTCGTCTTCAACGAGAAAAAAGAGGTTGGCGGCCTTTGGTTTAAGCCGGTCGCTGAATACAAACCGGCTGAATACGCGGACCGGGCCTCATTTGGCGAGGAGAGGGTTGTCGTTGGCAAGGGCGGCGAATGGGAGCTGCCGGGGACGTTTTCGGTTCCGAAATCTGACGGGCGCTTACCCGCGGTGGTGCTTGTGCACGGCTCTGGACCAAATGACCGAGACGAGACGGTTGGCCCGCACAAGCCGTTTAAGGACCTAGCCTGGGGTTTGGCTAGTAGGGGCATCGCAGTGCTTCGCTATGACAAGCGCACATTGGTTTATAGGGGGAAACTTGTTGGGGCGGACGACTTCACCGTAAAGGATGAGGTGATCGACGATGCGGTCGCCGCAGTGGAGCTTCTGCGAAGGACTAAACGCATAGATGCCAAACGGATATTCGTGCTTGGTCACAGCCGGGGCGGGAAGCTCGTCCCAAGAATCGGGAAACGGGGTCCTGGTATCGCGGGCCTGATCTCGATGGCAGGGCCGACCAGGCCGACTGAGGAGCTGCTCCTGGAGCAGATACCATACCTCCTCTCGCTTGACGGCGACCTGTCCGAGAGGGATAAGAAAGAGTTGCAGATGCTGAAGAAACAGGTTGCCAGGGTCAAGGACCCTAACCTCTCACCAAGCGTTCCTGCCTGCGACCTCCCCCATGCGGTGCCGGCCTCATACTGGCTGGACCTTCGGGGCTATAATCCGGCGGAGGCAGCGAAATCGCTTGATATGCCAATGCTGATACTTCAGGGCGCCAGGGATTACCAGGTTACGGTTGAGGATTTTGATGGCTGGAAAAAGCACCTCTCAAAAAGGGCGGATGTAACGTTCAGGCTCTATCGCAAGCTCAATCATCATTTCATGCTTGGGACGGGCCAGGGCAAGAGCACGCCGGACGAATACGACATCCCTGAAAACATCGCATTAGAAGTCATAGAGGATATTGCAGGCTGGATTAATAAACACTAAGGAGGCATCTGTAATGAAACGCTGTCTGATTTTTTCGCTGCTCTTGGTGGTGGCATTCGCGACAATCTCGTGTTCCCCTTCGTGTAAGCGCGCAAGACGGGTCTCGCCGCCCGAAGACCTCACGGCTTGGCTTGCCGATTTGTCGATGCGATGGCGGAGGGCAACTTCGATCTGGCCGTCAAGAACTTCACAAGAAAGATGAAAAAGGGGCTGCCGGCTGAGGAGCTTCGGAGCGACTGGGAGAAGTGCATCAAGAAACGCGGTGCCTATAAGAGGCAGATTGGCGTCCGGGCGGAGAAGTCTGGAAGCATGATAGCGGTGTTCGTTAAGTGCGACTTCGAGGAGAAAGACCGCATCTACAAGGTGGTGTTCAACTCCCGCAAGAAGATATGCGGTCTTTGGTGCCTTGCACCGGCCGAGGGCGTCAGATACGAGCCCATCACAGACACAGAATAGGCCTGAAGGCGCTTGGCTGCCATTGCTCTAGAAACCGCCTGGCAGTGCTTTGCATGCCACGACATTTTTCTAGCAGCAGTTTTCTTGACTGGGCTGGGCCCACCGGGTCACCGGTCTTGGTCCCTGGGAGAATCCATCTCGCTTTGCGACGGTTGACACGATTCGGGGCGTTGGCCTATGATGTGTTAAGCTTATAATCCGTGGGGCTTGGGAACCTAGAAATCAGGCGGGAGGTCACACCGATGGTCTATGAAGGTCTTGCCAATCTCAAAAATGCACTCAGGAATATCATCGAAGTAGAAGACGGGTTCAAGGTACTGGACCCGGAGCGGCTCAGGGGAGAGCTTATCGATGAACTTGCCTTCACCGCGGCGCTCGCGGAGAGTCAAGCCACGAGAGATGCGGCGAGATGGGTTATTGTTGAGGTCGCCAACAAGCTTGGTCTGTGGTTGGCGTCGATTCAGGAGCTATACGAGGCCCGGGGACGTGATGAGTTTACCGGCGTAACTGTCCCGGCCGTCAACATTCGCGGCATGACTTACGACGTTGCGCGGGCGGTGTTTCGAGCGAGAAAGAAGCTTCACGTTGGCGCGATGATCTTCGAGATAGCCAAATCCGAGATAGGATACACGCAGCAACGTCCAATGGAATACACGGCTGTTGTTGCGGCAGCCGGTATCAAAGAGGGCTTTAAGGGCCCGCTGTTCATGCAGGGCGACCACTTCCAGGTCAAAGCGAAAGCGTATCGTGCGAGCCGGGCCCGCGAGGTTCAGCAGCTCAAGGACTTGATCGACGAGTCGATTGCTGGGGGCTTCCTCAACATCGACCTCGACACGTCAACTCTGGTTGACCTGTCGAAGGAGACCGTCTTTGAGCAGCAGCGTGACAACTTCACGCTCGCGGCCGAGCTCTGCGCTTACGTCCGGAGCAAGGAGCCGGCGGGCGTAACTGTCTCGCTGGGCGGTGAGATAGGCGAGGTCGGCGGCAAGAACAGCACAGCCGAGGAGTTGGCCGCGTATATGGAGGGTTTCTACGAGGAACTGTCCAAGAAGGGTGACGATCTCGTCGGAATCAGCAAGATGGCCATCCAGACTGGGACAGCGCACGGCGGGGTCCCGCTGCCGGACGGGAGCATTGCCGAGGTCGCGCTTGATTTCGATACACTGGAGAATCTATCCGCTATTTGCAGGGAGGACTACGGTCTGGCCGGCGCTGTTCAGCACGGCGCCTCGACTCTGCCCGACGAGCTGTTCGACAAGTTCCCGCAGGTTGAGACGGCCGAGATTCACTTGGCGACGGGGTTCCAGAACGCGATCTACGATCACGAGGCGTTCCCGGGCGACCTGAGGAAGGAGATATATGCCTGGATACATAAGACACTCACGAATGAACGAAAAGAAGATCAGACGGACGAGCAGTTCATCTACAAGACCCGCAAAAAGGGTTTTGGTCCGTTCAAGAAAAAGATATGGAGTATAGACAGGTCTGTGAGGGAGGCGATCTGCAAGGATCTGCAGGAACGGTTCGAGTTCATGTTCGAAAAGCTGGGTGCGCTAAACACTCAACAGCTCGTCTCGATCGAGGTCCGGAGAGTTGACGCGCCGCTTGCAAGGCCAGAAAGCATCTGAGTTAAGGAGCAATGACATGCCATTGACTAGTAAGGTCGAACCGCTACGGTCTTTTCTCTTTGAACAGGGAGTCGAGGGAACCCTTAGGGGATTGATATGCGAGGTTGCTGACGCGTGCAAGTACATCGACTACGCGATCAAAATGACTGAACTCGGCTTCGCGGGGACAAGCAATGTCTATGGCGAGGAGCAGTTGGCCCTGGACGTTTTGTCTGACGAGCTGATCAGCAGCCGCCTCAGCAAATGTGGGCTCGTCGTCAACATGGCCTCGGAGGAGCAGCAGAACATCTTTTCCGCGTTCCTCAAGGAGCCGGGGGAGTATTCGGTCTGTTTCGATCCACTCGACGGGTCCTCGCTGGTTGACGTCAACCTTGCCGTTGGCACGATAGTCTCGATATTCCCCGGCAAGGAGTTGGTTCGTCCGGGACGCGAGCAGGTAGCTGCTCTGTTTGTGCTCTATGGCCCGAGGACGACGATGGTGCTTGGGCTTGAAGGCCGCGTGCACGAGTTCACACTCAACCCGCTGGGTTCATATACGTTGAGCCAAGAGGATGTCAAGATGGACGAGTCCGGCAAGATATACAGCCCAGGAGGCGATACGAGAAAGTACTCGCCCGGTCACTCGGCCTTCATTGAGGCGCTGAAGAACGACGGCTATAAGCTTCGCTACAGTGGCGGAATGGTCCCCGACGTTAATCACGTGCTTATGAAAGGCGGCGGCCTGTTCACGTATCCCGCGCTCGAAGGCTCGCCCAGGGGGAAGCTGAGGCTTATGTTTGAGGCGAATCCGATGGCGTTCATTCTTGAGGCGGCTGGCGGCGCAGCGAGCGACGGGACCAAGCGGATACTCGACGTCGAGCCTGAGAGCGTCCAGGACCGGTGCCCCGTGTATCTGGGCAGCAAGAAAGAGGTAGCCCTCGCGGAGAACATGCTCAAGGAAGCTGGCTCCGAGAAGGGCGCAGAGAAAACATAGCTCTTCACCGCCTGCCACGTTGCTGGGGCCGGCGGGTCAGGCGCCTCAGGCTGAAGACGAGGCCCACGAACAGCCAATAGACGAGTATTGGCCTGTCTTTGTAGAAGTAGTTGACCATCCCGTTGCAGAAGACTCCGATTAGCCCAATCAATATGCCCGCTGAAAGCGCATGGGCGAACGTGTTCCGGGTCTTTTTGTCTCGCGCAAGGCCCCAGGCCTCTTTGAAGATCAGAATGTGGAGCCAGAGGAAAACCGCGAGGCCTAGCGGCCCCATCTCCAGGGCGATCTCGATCAAGACGTTGTGTGCGGAAGAGTGATCCTGTGTGGCGCTTGCGAGTGCATATCGAGACTCGTAAACGAGGTTGTATGTCTTGCCGTAGCCGATCCCCAATACGGGGTGGTCCTTCGCCATCGAAAGTCCGCTTCGCCATAGAAACCGTCTCTCCCCCAGAATTGAATCGATACCTAGCTTCCCATAGAAGAGCTCCGTAGCCTTCATGAAGTGCAGGTGGTCACTCTGAAACGGCGCGATGGCGACCGAGATGAGAACAATGACGGCGAGCATCGCCCATACTCTTTTGTCTCGCAGGCCAAACACGATCACAAAGCCCAGCAGGAAACCCAGATTGGCGCCTCTCGAGGCGGTCAGAACCAGGCACGACGCGCCGAGCCCGAAGATGGCGTAGAGGAGCGTCTGAATGCCTCGCGACGAGCGATAGTGCGCAACAAGAGAGAAACTGATTGCCGCGACGAAGACCAGGTAGTTGGCGAAGCGCGTGGGATGGTAGAATGTCGAGCGAATCCGGCCATCAAGCATCCCGTATCCGGAGAGGAACGTGTAGAGCCCATAGGAGCAAACGGCCACTGATCCTATGAGGAAGGCAAACACCAGCCGCTTGACCCTGTTGAGTCTGCCCGTCCCATAAATCGTCAGATAATAGACGAACAGAAACTTGATCAACGTGCGCCGTATCGACTTCAATGAGATAAGAGCGTCAACGCTGAAGATGGTGCTTAGGACTGCTATCAAGACGAACACGAATATCGGTATGTCAAGCGGCGTGGGTATCTTACCAGTCCTCCCTTTAGCGAAGAGAATGAGCACAACAACGCCAAGCGCGCCAAAGACCGCGGTATCGATGATTTGGGCGGTGTGCTTCTCAAATGGGATGACAAGGATCATCGCTACAAGTAGAGGCTCAAGCAGAACGTCCGCCCACCGCGACAGCTTTGATCTAAAGCGTGCGAGGGCGATCATCTCATTTCCTAAGTAGGCCTTCTGTGGCCTCGAGTATTCTCTGAGCACAGTTGGACCAGGAGAGCTTGCCGGCGAGACGCTCGTATGCGGAGCGAGCGAGGTTCTCTCTGAGGGCCGGATCGTCGAGCAAGCTGGTGATCTTCTCAACCAGGTCCTGCGCGTCCCCGGGCTTTGCCAAGAGACCATCCACACCGTGCCGGAGGATTCTTCTTATCGGCGGCACGTCCGATGCCACAATAGCCTTCCGCATGGAGATATACTCCCGCAGCTTCATAGGTGAGAAACAGAACTTCTCCATTGGATCATACGGTGCGACGCAGATGTCAAACGCCGCAATATAGCTGGGAATCTCGCGATGAGGCATCGGGCCGACGAGCAAGAACCTGTCTTCGAGTCGCGCCTCGTCAATCATCTCCTTGTACATGGGGAGGTTGTTGCCGCCGCCCACAACGAGAAAGCGTAGATCATCACGCTGGGCGAGGAGCACTGACGCGGCGCGGATCAGCGTTCGGACTCCCTGCCAGCCCTTTAGACTGCCCACGAATCCTACAACCAGTTGGTCGCTCAGGCCGTGTCTCTCCCTGACTTGCGTCCCCGAAACGCCGGCGTTGAATACTTCCTCGTTCACACCGTTTTCTACCAGCAGAACACGGCTCTTCGGCGCAATGCTCTCCAGCATCGAGCAGATTTCGTCAGAAACTCCAATCAGGAGGTCTGCTTTGCGCAATGTGTGCCTCTGATATGTAGCGGCAATGCGGGGAAAATGGAGGATATTGCGATGCTCGTCAATGAGCGGCGCATTGACCTCGAGCAGGTACGGTATCCCCTTGCTTGAGGCGATTCTTGCCGCCGCTGTCGAATAAAGGTCGTATCGCTCGTAGATGAGATCGGGCCCAAAATCCGCTACCAACCCACGCAGTCGCTTCAGAAGTCGCCGATTCGCAAGGACCTTCCTCAGCTCGTAGCCCAGTTTCTTTGACATAAAGGGGGCGACCATCTCATATTCTACGTCGAAGGAACTGTCTGTGGGCCCCAGTTCGCCCGCGAGGAGGAGCCTCAGCTCACAGCCGAGGGATTTGAAGGCTCTGCACATCTCGCGCAGGTGGATGCTACATCCCCTCGTTCCGAAGAGGTCTATGCCCTCGTCGGGACACAAGTAGAGAATCCTCGGTATCTTCACCAACTAGCTCCTCTTTTCATCAAGGATACTATGCCTCAACTAGCGGGCTCGGCCGGCACCATTTACTCGCCTCAGTTCGATCGCTGCCAAGCTGGCAGCGTCTTCAGCGAAGTTGCGCTCAGGATCAACTTGGCCGCATCGTGGTCCATCGCTTTCCAGAATTGCTCCAGCGGGTAACCTGCCCACTCGCCTGCGCTTGCGTCCAGCCGCTCTCACTGTTTGGACAGTAAAATAGCCCTTTAGTGCCCCCGCGATCAAGGAAGCAGTAGCGGCGCAACCGGGGGCCCGCGCGAATCCGCCCCCACTAAGCCCACTAGACGGGGCCTCGGACCTGACAGAGCTCGCCTCAATTGTCGCTTTGCGTCCATTCTCTGCTCTCAAACATGCGAGTCTCCTCCCGAACCCAACTCCAATGGAGTCTATCGGGGATCAATCTGGATTCAGGCGTGTTTAGCCGAACACCACGACCCATGAAAGATCATTACCTGTTTCCTTTTTGCGGAAGCTTCGCTAGAGAGCTTGACGAAATCTCCCACCATCTGATAGCTTGCCCGCGAAGATATCGTTTTGACCTCAACCAACGTTTCTTTGCATTGTGAAGCCAGCTAAGTCAAGAATACGCAGAATCTTCGCCGCTGGGCTGTTGGTGCTTGTGCCGGTCTCGTTCACGTTCTTTCTCGTTTACAAGCTCGTCCAGTGGACTGATGATCTCTTGAAGCTTGCTCTTCCGCTGCCGCGGGTGGTAGCGCTGCCCGGCCTGGGTCTCATCGTGCTGGCGGCTTTGGTCTTTGTGGTTGGCCTCGTGACGACCAACCTGGTGGGACGTAAGGTCGTCGAATTCGGCGAGCGCGTACTGGAGAGGATCCCCGTGGTAAGCAGCATATACTCCGGGGTAAAGACCTTGGTTGAGGCGTTCACGGTGCCATCTTCTTCGGCTTTCAGGCAAGTGGTTCTTGTCGAGTATCCCCGCAAGCGGATGTGGGTACTCGGCTTTGTGACGAGAGAGGTGGGCCAGGATGAGAGCGGGGTCGCCGGCAGTAACAAGCTTAACATCTTCATTCCAACATCCCCGAACCCGACATCGGGTATGGTGGTTGTGGTCGAACGGGACGATGCGATATACGTTGACCTTTCCGTAAAGGAGGCGGTTGAGTTTATAGTGTCGGGTGGTGTATTGCATCCATCGGGCAAGCTTGTGGTGGGCGAAAAGCCGAAAAGACGTTCGTCTCTGCCGCTGCCCGGCATTCCCATATTTGGGGGGCCCCCGACCAGGACAGGTGGCGGAGAAAGGCCGTCAGACCCAAGGTCAATTTGAGTCCGGGGCTCATATCATTTGACAGAAGGTCAGTTGAGTTTCTTGGAACCTTGCACCGCGGCATAGGCTGCAACAAAGACGAATGGTATCTCTGGGCTCTCTTCGGTTCTGGGGAGGGGCACGGGATGAAACCTTGGGGCGCCAGACCGTTTGGAGGGCAGCAGAATGCGTAGTAGCGAACGAATCTTGATCGTTGATGACGAAGAGACGGTTTGCACTGTCCTGGCGAAGTTCATAACCAGACAGGGCTTCCGACATGATTGCGCCGCCTCCGGAAAGGAAGCGCTTGCGCTTCTTGAGAAGAATGACTATGATTTCGTGATCACGGACCTGATGATGCCAGGCACTGATGGCCTGGAATTACTTCAAAAAGTGAAAGCGATGAAGACGGATGTCCCGGTTGCGATAATGACAGGTTTCGGGACGCTGGACCTCGCCATCGAGGCCATCAGGAACGGGGCAGTAGATTTCATCAGGAAGCCGTTTGATTTTGAGCGTGTTTCGCAGCTCTTGTCCAAGGTCTTCGGGCGGCGGAAGCACGAGATAAGCTACCAAGAGGCGCTTGCTGTACTCACCAGCGGCACTTTCGTGTTGCCTAACAACGTGATAGTCCTTGAATCCGCGGCCAGAATCGCCGCCAAGCGGCTGGAGGGGACACCGTCTTACGATGGCGTCTATTTGGCACTTATAGAGTCCCTGGCTAACGCAATGGAGCACGGGAACCTCGAGATATCGCAAGAGGAGAAGGTTGAGGCGACGGCCGAGGGCCTCCTCGACGGTCTTAGGCTATCTCGTTTGGCGGACCCAGCGCTTGGCAACAGGAAGATATTCCTGGAGACTGAGGCCTCAGATGATGCCATCTGCTTCACAGTTCGTGACGAAGGCAAGGGCTTCGACTACCGCAATCTGCCGGACCCAACACAGCCCGAGAATGTCTTCAACGCGAGCGGACGCGGCATTTTGCTGATACAGTGCTATATGGACGAGGTTTCCTGGAACGAGGCTGGCAACGAGATCACCTTGGTGAAGAAGTTGAGCAAGGCGCCTTCTGAATAAGGTTCCGCTGCCAGACAGCGCCTTTGCTATTTCTTGAATTCTGGACGGGATCAATAAGATATGGCAACCTCGGCCAACGGGACTCTTCGCAAGCGCTCGGTGACGCTCGGTCTTGATTCTCTACTCGCGCGGCCCGAGCTGCTTCGCGGTCAGTCCATCTGCCTCGTGTGCAACCAGGCCTCAGTAACAAGCGGCCTCGTGCCCTGTATTGATGCGATCTTGGACGCCAAACGCCATGCCCTCAAGTTTGTTCTGGCGCCGGAGCACGGCGTTTCTGGATATGTGCAGGCTCAGGAGAAGGTTGATCACCGGCGTGACGGCCGATTCGATGTCGAGGTCCACAGCCTTTACGGCTCGCGTCTTTCACCGGACCCGAGGCTTCTTGAGAAGACCGATGCGCTCGTATTCGACCTTCAGGATGTGGGTTCTCGGTATTACACATACGTCTGGACAATGCTTCATTGTATGTATGCGTGCGCTGAGGCCAAGGTCTCGATGGCAGTTCTGGACAGGCCAAACCCGATAAATGGCCTAACGCTTGAGGGCAATGTACTCGATCCGCGCTTTGCGTCGTTTGTGGGAATGCACCCTATCCCCGTCCGACACGGGATGACCGTCGCCGAACTCGCGAATCTCTTCAATGACCAACTCCAAATCGGCTGCGACCTTCTTATATTCAAGATGCGGGCATGGCGTCGAGCCATGTTCTTTGACGAGACGGGGCTTTTCTGGGTTTCGCCTTCTCCCAACATGCCAACACTCGATACGGCGCTGGTCTATCCCGGAATGTGCCTTCTGGAAGGGACCAACATCTCGGAGGGCCGAGGAACAACCAAGCCTTTCGAACTCTTCGGCGCGCCGTTTATCGATGCTCACGCTCTCTGCGAAAGGCTGAATGACTTGTCCCTTCCGGGCGCGCGTTTCAGACCCGTGAGCTTCAGACCGACGTTCGATAAACTCGCTAAAGAACTCTGTCATGGCGCTCAGATACACGTCCTGGACAGGAAGACCTTCAAGCCCTACTTGACGGGACTTTCAATAGTATCGGTAGTCAGAGAGCTTGTCCCCGACCGGTTCGCATGGCGCAAGCCGCCTTACGAGTTCGAGACCGAGCGACTTCCGTTCGATATTCTCACCGGGACCGATTCCATACGGCTCGGTATCCAGGCCGGAGTCTCGCCTCAGGAGATCGAGGCTGGCTGGCGCGCCCAGCTTGACGAGTTCCGCGACCTTAGGAAGCAGTATCTACTCTATTGACGCGACCTTTGAACCTCGGCTCCCTCTGACTACCTCGGCAAATGCGGGTCGGAGTTCTAAGTTTCAGGTTTCAGGTTCCCTGAATCCCTTCGCTTGCCTGTCTGCCAAAGCTTGGCGACGGCGGATGCCTTTTCGTGTTCATTCGTGGCTCAGACCAGGTGGCGCATGAGGAGGGTAGCGAGTCCGAGGAAGACGAAGAAGCCGCCGACGTCGGTCGCGGTGGTTACGAAGATGCTCGAGCCAAGCGCCGGGTCGAGCCTAAGAGTTTTGAGCACAAGCGGCACGAGCGCGCCGAAGAGACCCGCAATGACGAGATTTATCATCATGGCCGTGAACATGATCAGCCCAACCCAGACGTTCTTGAACCATAGTCCGGCTAACGTGCCCATTATCGCGCCGCAGGCCATCCCGTTGAGCATCCCCACACACGTTTCCTTGAGGAGCGCTCGCCACGAGCCGCGAATTGAGACTTCGCCCAGGGCGAGCCCCCGGACTATCACCGTCAACGATTGTGCGCCCGCGTTGCCGCCCATGCCGGCCACAATGGGCATCATTACGGCAAGAGCGACATATTTGGCGATGGTTGACTCGAAGAGGCTGACAGTGAGAGCGGCCAATAACGCTGTGCCAAGATTGAGTATCAGCCAGGGCATGCGGAGCCGAACCGATTTGAGGGGGGGCGTGAACACACGCTCATCGGTGTTGAGGCTCGCAAGGTGATACATATCCTCCGTCGCCTCTTCCTCCATGACGTCCATGACGTCGTCGAACGTGACTATGCCCAGAAGCCTGTTCGTCTCGTCAACTATCGGCATTGCCAGGAAGTCGTAGTCCTTCATTTTCTTGGCGACCTGGGCCTGATCCGCGTCTGTCTTCATCGAGATCACGTCTCGCTCGACGATGAGCGCCACCTTCCTCTCGGGAGCCGCCAGTATCAGGTCCTTGAGTGAGACCACACCCGTCAGCCTTCCCGCCGAATCCACAACGTAGATCGTGTATATCGTCTCCTTGTCCGGCGCTTCCCGCCTCAGAGAACTCAGCGCCTCGGCGACGGTCAGGTTCTCGTGCAGGGACGCGAATTCTGTCGTCATGATCGCGCCGGCCGTGTCCTCCGGGTATGAGGTGATTAGCTTGACGTCTTCGCGCTCTTCGTGGGGCACGTGCCGCAGTATCTCGGCGGCGTCCTTTTCGTCTAGTTCTCGCAGAAGCTCAGCGCTGTCGTCAGGGCCCATTTCCTCGACGAGGCTGGCGACCGTCTTGGCGTCAACCGCGTCAGCGAATTTGACCTGTTGGTGGTCTTCGATATGCCCGAATATCTCCGCGGCAGTCTCGGGAGAAACGAGGGAAAGGACCTTTGAGAGCTGCTCAGGGGCAAGCCCCTCAAGCGCGTCCGCGACATCCGCCGGATGCGACTCCTCGCAGAACTCCTTCAGGACATCGAGCCTCTTGTCGTCGAGCAGAGCCTGAATCTCAGGCAGCAGAAGGTTTCTCATACCAAACTCGTTCTTCGATCCTGTTGTCCAGCCCCATGTATGCGGTTAATCTGTCGTTGGTTTTGGCATACTAACATCAAAGTGAATCCTGTCAATCATCGTGTAAAGGGTCTCCCTTCTTGGCCGGTATTGAAACAGTCCGCGGTTTGACTTCGCGTCGAACGCTGTCAGAATGCCTGGCACAAATCCTCAAATCTCAAGGAGCCAGTAATGCTGAAAGTCATCGAGAAGTCCTGGAATGAGTTTTGGGCTTACTTTTTTCGCGTCGAACATCGCCATCGAATCCCGGACATATTCGACTGGGACAGGCGCCTCGTGGAGTTCATCGCGCAGGTCTGCGAGCTGAAGCCGCCGAGAAGGATACTCGACCTGGGCTGCGGCGGCGGAGATCAGGTGAAGCTCTTCGCTGCGAAAGGCTACCAGATCACAGGCATCGACATCGCGCCTTCTCTAATCGATTTCGCCAAGAGGCAGTTTGACGAGGCGCGGCTTTCGGGAAAGTTCGTTGTCGGCGATATGCGAGAGATCGATTACGACGAGGAGTTCGAGCTATGCACTATTCTGAGCGGCAGTTTCGGTTTCTTTGGGGACAAGGACGACCAAGAGCTGCTCGGCTCGATTCGCCGTGCGCTGGTCCCCGGTGGGCACGTTTTCATTATGTATATGTCGCCCAAGTATCGGCCCGAACGCGTCAGAAGATGGGCCGAAGCCGATGACGGCTGGGACCTCTACGAGAGCTGGTTTGACGAGGAGACGAAATCGTATCGGGCCAGGACGTTCATCATCCGCAAGGACGGCACGATGATCGTCCCGAAGAAAGAGCTCGGCTATCACGCCGACGAGACGATCCGCTGCTACACTGTCAATGAGCTCAAGGCGATGCTTGCTGCCGCGGGCCTAGAATATATAGGCGACTACTCCAGCCGAGAGCTGGACAAGGATGCTCAGAAAAAGCCCAGCGCCTCAACTAGCGACATCGTCCTCGCCAGGCGGCGTTAGCCCACGCCTGCCTTAGGCTACCCGGTGGCAATAACGACACTCTCCGTAACTGCCTCGGACCAGAGGCCATCGGCGTCCTGCACGCGATATGAGATTTCATGCGTCCCAACCGAGAGCTCGCTCGCTTCTAGGGAGAAGGCCGCCTCGGAGCTGAGCGCCCCGTCCAGGTCTGAGGACCACTCGTAGGCCGCGATAGTGCTGCCCTGGCTCTCACCGTGGCCCATGAAATGAACCGTGTCCGCGCCTTGCATCGCCGGACTCGGATAGATGACGTCGATGACTGCCGTTGGATACGCACGGATGACAAGGCTCGTCGTCTTTGCGTTTGACCAGAGGCCATTATTGTCCTGCACGCGGAACGAGACCACATGCGTGCCGACCGCCATTGAGGCGGCGGCCAGCTCGAAGTCCTCCAATGTGCTGAGTGCGCCGTCCAGGTCGGAGCTCCACTCGAAGGCAGCGATTGTGCCGTCGCTGTCCAGCCCGTGTCCGCAGAAGTTGACGGTGTCGTCCCCCTGCACCGCCGGGTTGGGCCAGATTGCGTCGAGGTAAGCTGTCGGGATGCCGTTGCCGGCCTGCACCTCGAGGCTCGAGGTTACGACTTCTGACCATTCACCATCGTCATCCTGAACCTTGAATGAGATGGTGTGCGTCCCGACTGTTAGCTCACTCGCGGCTTTTGAGAAACTTACCTCCGAGCTGAGCACTCCGTCGAGGTCAGAACTCCACTCGTAGGCCGCAATTGTGCCGTCGTCGTCCGTGCCGCTCCCGGTGAAGGCCACCGCGTCCTCGCCCTGAGTGGCCGGATTCGGCGAGATTGAGTCGATGACTGCCTGTGGCGGGGTATTGGTCCCACCGATAACCAGCGTCTCGGTATCAGCCTGAGACCATTCTCCCTCGCCATTCTGGGCCCTGAACGAGATCGTGTGCGTCCCCACCGTAAGATCGCTCGCTGCCAATGAGAAGACCGCCTCGATGCTGAGCGTGCCGTTCAGGCTAGAGCTCCATTCATAGCCCTGAATCGTGCCCTCGGCATCCACCCCGTGGCCCGTGAACTCTACCGTGTCCTCGCCCTGAGTGGCTGGATTCGGCGTTATCGAGTCGATGAACGCCATCAGCGAAGAGTCCCATTCCTCGATGATGAGGCTTTCGGTCACCGCGCCAGACCAGAGGCCATCGGCGTCCTGCACGCGATATGAGATTGTGTGCGTGCCAACTGACAGGTCGCTCGCCGCAACCGAGAAGTCCTCGACAAAACTGATCATCCCATCGAGGCTCGAATACCACTCGTGGCTGACGATCGCCCCGCTTTGACTTTCGCCGTGGCCGCGGAACTGCACCGTGTCGCTTTGCTGTGACGCTGGATTAGGTGAGATCATGTCGATGTGCGCGGATGGCAGTGGAGTGCCCGACTCGATGACCAGAGTGTCCGTGGCGTGATTGGACCACCTCCCGCCGCTGTCCTTGACTCGATAGTAGATCGTATGTCTGCCCGATGTCAGATTGCTTGCCAATTCGCTGAAATCCTCGCTCGTGCTCAGCAGGCCATCCAAGCTGGAGCTCCACTCGTGCGATTCAATCGAGGTGTCCTTAACTGTGCCGTGCCCCATGAACTCCACTATGTCCCGGCCCTGGGTCGCGGGATTCGGCCAGATGGCGTCAATGTTCGCTTGAGGCGCGTCTTCTTCAGCCTGGATGATCAGTTCTTCCGTCGCTGGTTCGGACCAGCGGCCATTATCGTCCCGGACTCGATACGAGATCGCGTGGGTCCCGAGTGCGAGAGCGCTCGCAGATACTTCAAAATCCTCCACAGCGCTCAGGATACCGTCTATGTCGGAGCGCCACTCGTGCGCCCTAATAGACGCGTTCTCGCTCTCTCCGTGGCCACGAAATTGCAGCGTGTCCTCACTCTGAACAGCGGGTTTGGATTTATTGAATCAATGAGTGCCAGCGGTATGCCAAGCGCCGGCGTGACAGTCAGCATTGCCGTGGCCGCTTCAGACCACAGGTTACCGTCATCCTTGACGCGATAGGAGATGATGTGCGAGCCCGCGGTAAGCGCGGACGCATATTCCTCGAAGTCCTCGGCTGTGCTGAGAATGCCATCGAGATTGGAGCTCCATTCGAACGTCGCGATTG
>CAYZPW010000051.1:0-24366 GCA_964480475.1 uncultured bacterium
CAAGCCTGCTCGGTCCACCCCCACATGCGTGGGGAAAACAACAACAGTACAACCGTCTAAAGCTGTGCCTACGGTCCACCCCCACATGCGTGCGGAAAACGCTACCTCTGTTCCTTCACTCACTGTAGTCTCCGGTCCACCCCCACATGCGTGGGGAAAACTGCTCACCACACGACAGGCAAAGGCCACCCACCGGTCCACCCCCACATGCGTGGGGAAAACCACGTCTCACGAAGCGCAGTTAAAAGACTTCTCGGTCCACCCCCACATCCGTGGGGAAAACTCTTCAGGGTTGATGGAGAAAACCAACCGGCCCGGTCCACCCCCACATGCGTGGGGAAAACCCCTTCTTCCCACCCCCAACTATATGCCCAATCGGTCCACCCCCACATGCGTGGGGAAAACTTGCATAGTCGTCATCTTTAACGTGAAGGTCGCGGTCCACCCCCACATGCGTGGGGAAAACTGAGCATGAACTATGTCACCTTCAACACGCCACGGTCCACCCCCACATGCGTGGGGAAAACAAGGTCACGTTGAATGGTGGTTGAACAGAGGCCGGTCCACCCCCACATGCGTGGGGAAAACACCACCCAATTGTGCTATCGTCAAATACCAACCGCAATATATTATAGTCCGCTAGCTACTGGTTCAATTCTAATCCGCGTCAGTACACTTGTCGCTGCGCTACTTATGCTTCTTCTGCATGCGGACGAGGGCTATGCCCTCAAGGTCAACCATATCACGTGAAAGGTCGCCGGATGACCGCCACAAATAGCCTTGGGGACATCGGCTGCCCCATATCTGCAACACACCGCCCGCACGGCATTTGCTCAACGCCTTCTCCCATAACTTATCTCTGACGCGGGCACTCGGATTGCCCAGAAAAACCCCGCTCTTGGGCTCAATTAGCCAGCGAGACAGCTCTCCCTTCAAGCTCGCCGGGGTATTCTCCAATATCATCACAAGCATCTAGCACCTCCGCGATATCTGGCAATATTCGGGACATGAGTTTTGATTCGTAGAATGCATCGCGGCAAGCTATGCGAGTCCGGCGTTCGACATCCAGCTCGCCTTCCTTGACCGTCTCGAAAGCGGTGGGGACAGCTATTTCGGTCTTATACAAATCGGCAATGTCATATACGAAGCTGAGCATTTTGCCGGTGTGGATGAACCCAATTGCTGGCGAGTAGCCTGCAGAGAGGATCGCGGCATGGCAAATCCCGTACAGACAGGAATTCGCCGCAGAAAGGGCCCGGTTTAGAGGGTCCGCCTCCCTCCAGTCGTCCTGGTTGTAGGCTCGTCCTTGCCAATCCACGCCGACCTCGCCGGCGATACGCTCGTATTCGCGCCTGACCCTCTGGCCCTCCTTGCTGCGGATCTGGGCAATGTTCAGATTGTGGTTGAGTTCTTCCATGAATCTCTTCTGATACATGCGCCGTATGACGCGCATCCGCGATTTTTTGCAGGACCACAATGTGACCTGTCCCAGCAGCCGGTGACTGCTATGTGTGCCACCTGTGCTGTGAGCGTAAAGTCTTACGCCTTGTTCACCGGTCCAGCAGACGAGGCAGTTATTGTCGGCCAAAGAGCGCATCGCGGCGTGTGAGATTCGGGTTCCAGGACCCAACATGACGAATGCAAGCTGATCGATAGGGATTCGCATCTGTCCCTCCTTGTCATAGAAGAGGAGCGATGACTTCTCAACATCCAGCCTGCCATGTTCAAGGTAAAGATGGCTCCAGCGGTCTTGGAATTTGGGCAATTCATGTAGATTCCGCATGGGGTTCTCCTTCCTGGGGTCGAACGGGCTTCACGCTTAGCAGGCCGAAGCCGAACGCCTTGCCGGGGCCGATGCCTGAGCGGATTGTATGCAAGAACTGGTCCGGCTTCGTCACTTGCAGAACTCCATCAAAGCGAACTGACAGCAGCGATAGCTTTCGATCTTGCCCCTGCCTCCCCTTTGAGAGATGGCTGAAATCGTCCTCGCAGACGGCGCTCGCTGAGCGAACTAGAAAGCCGCCAGATGCGGCCTTGCTCCTAAGCCAATTGAGTTGCTCCTCTTCCTTGAGAAGACCTATGCGTTTGCCATTGTTCTTGGACACTCCGTCCAGCCGCTGGTGTTTGGCTGTGGACCCAATCTTCTTCGTTGGATTTGCGCGCAATCGGAACGCCAACACGTGCCCAGCAGGGAAGAGCAGCTTCTCTTCGGGTATTCTCTTACAGGCGGGATTCTCATCAACTACCGTCTCCGCCGGTTCTAGGAAGTAATCGGAGTGTTTGGTGGCAATCCTCGACCAATCTGGCTCTACCTCAGACTGAACATACACGACACGATGCTTCGTGGGTCGGTCCATGTCGAGGCGCCAGAGTATGCGCCCCAAAGAGCCATCTGTCCCTTCCGGGAATGCTCGCATTAGAGTTCGGTGCATCTCGTACGCTTCTAGAACATCCTTTCGCGCTCGTCTGCAGCGTGGATTGATTATCAATCGCGACAAGTACATGTTTCCTCCTCCCTAAGTGGAACTACCTTGCCAAGACCCCAGAATTGGGTTGTCACGTGGCGCAGCATGAACTTACGCGGATACTGGAAGGCTGCGCCAATTGGCTGGTCGCAACGGACTTCTTCACCTACGCCAAACTGCGTTTCCAAAACTACTCGCAGCCTTTCGGGAGGCTTTTTCGGTATCTCTGACATAAGTCTCGGCCAGGGATAGCGCTCCAGTGCATCTTCGAGCGCCTCATTTTCTCTAACGCCGTCGGGAATCCAAATGGGGACGCTCGGTAGAAATGCTTTGCGTCCCAGGTAGAGCGCCCAGCGGGGATTTCTCAGAGCGTCTTGAACCTTTTCCAGCAGGTTTATCTCGTCACCCTCAAGACCGACCAGAAAGCCTGCGTCGGCAAGGAAGTAGCGGTTTGAGGTTACCGTTCGTCCTTTCTTACCATCGGCAGAGATAACCCCGTAGCTCTCACCAGCGCGATGAGAGCCGCCGGCCGTGTGATAGTCCATCTGCATCACACCCTCTCTGTCCACGCGAACGCCCATTCTGAGCGCGGCGAGGTCGTCAACGGGCTCAGAGCGCGGGCGGCCCAGGGCGGCGCAGATCAGGCCTATTACACCCGACTTCGAAGGCTCCACACCTGTGTCACGAACCGTGAAGCGACTCTGCGTACCCCAGGACTGCATAGGACCTGCAAGTCTCATAAGCAGGACAGCCATCACCGCTACTCCTTTCCATTCTGCTTGAATTCCAGGTTTCCCATCACGAATTCCACTAATTGCTCGAAGGCAACAGACCTGAAGTTGTCCAGCTTCGGCTTGTCTCCGACCATTATCGCAATGTGCTCCACGCGGTCCCAGCCGTACGCCTTCGTGAGCTTCGTCCAGTATTCATCCAGTGCCTTGATGGAGTTCTCGACAATACCGCCCTCCCTGTCGGGACGGACTGGTTTCTCGAAAGCATTGGCAAGGCTCAGAGGCGTGCCCCCCCTTTTCAACACGGCGAGAATGAAGCTTGGGGGATTCTGCGCGGCGAACGAATTCTGCTTGCCTGTGGGGATGGCGGAGGCAGAGGCCCTGACAAACGCCTCGACAGTTTTCCTCGCGAGCTCCTCATCGTTCCCGAGATTCATCTTGAGCTGCTCGAGGTCAATATTGGCGTAGCGGTAGTAGCAGGCGGAGTTGAACTCCACTGTGCCCATCATCCCGGCGCCGGTTTCCTCCTTCGGATTGAGGTCATCCACGGCAGTATAGAAGTCGAATTCCATGCTCACCTTGTGCGTCGAGATGGCGTGAGCGACCTGGCAGGCAGCGTCCATGTTCTTGAACGCCTCGGAGGTTACCATTCTGCCGAAGAGGCCTATATCGGCCGTGCGCGGAGTTGGGAGTGGCTTGCCGTCCTTGAGCTTTCTGTTCTTCGTGTCTACGATATCTTTCGCCTTGGTTCCGTCATTGAGAAGCTGTATGATGCGCTCCGCACATTGCTCGACCTCTCGATGAGTGAAGAAGATTATCTGTGGCGTTTTGAATATTCGTCGTTGGTCGGCCTCGGCTTTTTCCTTATCTCGAGGCTTCTCCTCTTCCTTCTTGGCGATCTTCTCAAGTTGGCTTCCTATGGCATTAAGCTGTGCTTGATCGGCGATGCCCTTTTCCTTGAGCGCATGAATTACCTGATCGGGAAACCGCAATGAGCGGTGTGACAGATGCTTTTCAAGCATCGCTTTGAATACATCGCTCCTGCGTGTGGCGCGCTTGATGCATTGGCTCGAAATTCGCGCCCTGCGAACACCACCGAATTCGCAGTCCTTGGGCGCGCCTGTGTCGTCCCTGTTGAGGTTCGACGGCGCAAAACTCTGAATCATGTGCAGTTCTACAAACATTCCTGACCCTCCTAGTTGCTTTTCCGCTTGAACGTGTTTTCCAAATTCGTTTTCGTATTCATCGGCGGCCGAGTCGGCTGAAGGTGGAACGGCCTCGGCTCGCGATCAGTCTTCTTTCTGCTTCGTCCAGTACCTCTTTGCCCAGTTCTTCTGCACGTAATGGTCTGGATGGTCCCAGTGAAGTACGTCTTCGAGGAGTTGGCACCAGTCGATGGGGACCTCCTTCGACTTCAGGAGGCTGACCGCCTGACGCAAATGGTTCCGCAAGTCCTCCCCGTGGCAATTGAGCAGCGCCATGAAGCGCCTTTGAGTGCTGTCACTCCTCTCAGGTATCTTCCCAAACGCAGCGCCCAGATTGCCACTCCCGCCCTCGCCCGGATGCAGGGCGAAGAGCGACGCAACAAGCAAGGCAGCGTCTTCGTCCCAGGGCTTCAAGTCGGCTGGCAAGTAGCGGTATGCCTCATAGGGGACCTCTTGGCGAAGTCCCCGGCGCAGTGTCGCCAATGCCCCACGGTCTTCGCGCCTACGCAGGTCCCTCAGTGATTCTATGAATCGGTCTTTCCAAGAATCAATCATTCGCACCGTCCTTTCCGCTTATTAGATAGGGTTTCATCAGACCTCCGATTTTCTTCATAAGGGTATCTCTCGCGATTGTCACTGCCTTGAAAGCCCTGCCGGATGTGCCGAGCATACCGCAGGCGCTGTCGAACGCCTCTTCTGCGGTTCTGCGCACAAACGTCGCCCAGTTTGGCAGCTCTTTCTGGACTCCGAATTGTTTGATGCCGTCCAACACGGACTCGTCTTCAGGCAATGCAACGAGGAGCCTTCTGAAGGGCACCTCCAGGCTCGACCAATAGATTCGCCTGGCCTGGGCCGGGAGGCTCTCTCTTAGGCGGTCTCTCTTGCCTACACCAATCTCTCTCGCCATACGGCGAAGTTCTGATCCGAGAATGCCATCGACCTTCTCTGCCAATTGGAGAGCGCTTCGGAGAGCCTCGCCTGGGCCTTCCTCCTTCAAGTATATGGGCGGAAGCGGCAGACGCTCATGTCGCCAAAGCTCTATGGCATTATTGTCAGCAACTGCGCCGAATGCGCTCAATTCCTTCTCACCAATCCCAAGTCTCGCGATGAGGTTGATGAAACCCGGCTCAACCCCATTCCTGCGCTTGACAAGGCTCATCATGGAGTGGCTTTCTCGCCACAAAGCCCTCTCTTCGCTTATGCCAATAGCTTCATAACCTCTTTCCGGGGATTGTGTGTAGTAGAGCATGGGGTCCCGATTCAGTTGGGTCCACTCCTTGGAAATCGGAGGTCCTGACTTGAAGTATGTGTGCGTCAATTCCCCATGACAATGCACTAGTAGTATGCGTCGATGAGGCCAAGTGAGGTAGTCCACATACCCTCTAGGAATAGCTGTCGTCCTTGTCTGGGAGTCGTATTCCCAACATGGTCTGTCCTCGCCCAAATCTGAGGCGATTGGCCGTTCGCTGTTGTAGATTACTAGGTTGAACATCAATGTCTCGAAGAGATTTGTTCCCCTCACCACAACGCTTACGCCATGGGTGAGCGGCGAAGTTTGATAGCCGCGGCCGTCTGGGATAGCGTATGACTGAAAGACCAGCACCAATCGCGCCGCATGTCCGGGCTGGACTGCAGCTCGTGCATCATCAAATGAATGGTCGAACAAGGTAGTCCCGCCTATCGAGGACAGCTCTCGGGCGAGCTTCGCGATAGGCACTCGTTCTTTCTCGCCGACCAATGAAGCGTCTTGCAGGAACGGGAAGTCAGGATGAAAGAGAAAGAATCTGTGTCCTAACTCATCGAAGTATCTTTCAAGAGGCTGCCCGTCAAATGTCCCTGCGGCGAAGAGATGTTTCCACTTGGCCAAGCTCCCTGGGCCGAGATTGCGATGCAGAATCGCAAGCAGGAGTCTGTGGAGAGTTAGTGTAATCAATGGTGAGGGGTCGAATACCTCGGTGATTTCTGAGGCCCGCGATAGCACCTCCCCCAAACCAAGCTCTTTCCTCTCGCCACTCATTATGCATGGTATCCATGGGTCATCTACAAGACTAAAACTGGGTCCTTCCATGTCATGTGTCCTTTCTTATGATTAGGCCTAATTCACTATCTAGACGGAGGCGATACTCTCCGACCTTCGCGGAATCGTCGTCTTCAAGGATGACGCACTTGTGATGGCGTAGTAGCGGACATTTGCGCCAACCTCTGGGGCCCTCATCATTCAATAGCGCCCGGAAGACCCCTTTCTGCGTGATTGAAAGGGATTGCTCAAGAAGCTTCCTCTTGGATTCTGTGTCGGGCTCCCTATTCAGGTTGAGCGCGTGATTCTCTTGCAGGCAAACGATGTTGATTGATGGTTCCCCGGATCTTGTCAAAGCCTGCATTGTCTCGTGAACCTCCGGATTGTCTTCCTGCAACTGTCGATTGAAGTCCTCAAAGATGTCGTCCTCATAATCAGGCGCGAGCACCAGGCAACATTTTGCTTTGGCTCGCAGGACACTGATGTCGCTCCCGAACTTCCTTAGGCTCTTCTCCCACGCCTGCTTGACAGAATCCGGCAAGTCTAAAGGGCAGAGGATATCTCCATAAGCGTCCTCTATCAGCGACTCCACGTCATGGGGAATGTCAATGCAATCGCGCCCCTCTAGCGCGAGATAGGAGCGCAGTAAGATGTGCGCGTCATATACCGCTGACGTGCCGGAGTCGAACATCGGGATGTTGTCATCCATGGCTGGCTTGCAGATCCAGATGGTTGGGTGGCACAGCCCTGTCGGACGCCCGTCCCGCTCGTGCCTGTGGAGCCTGCCAACTCGCTGCAGGATAAGATCGACCGGGGCAATGTCCGTGACCATTAAATCGAAATCAAGATCGAGACTCTGCTCAATAACCTGAGTGGCAACCAGAACCATCCGGTAAGGACGATCTTGCGCATTCGGGCCGAAGCGCTTGAGCACTCTTGCTTCTCGTTCTGCGCGATCCCTGTGTAGATAGCGGGCATGGAAAAGATCCAATTCCTCATTGGGGAAGAACCGTTTCAACGCTGAGTACACATCCTGTGCGCGGCCCACGGTATTGCAGATCACTGCAGCACAACCGCCTTCGCTCAGCGCTGTGCTGAGCTTCTCACCCAGTTTATCGGGCTCTCTCTCAATCCAATTCAATCGGATGCTACGTCTATTCAGGTCTGAGGTCTCGATGTGATCATCGCAGACTTCGTCGCCCAGTGCCCAGGTTATCCGGGGGTAAGACGCTTTTAGACTGTCATCGATCATCTGCGTGCCCTGCCCCTTCATATACGCCTTGAGGAGCGATTTTCGCTTTTCGTTAGGCAGCGTTGCCGACAATATCACTACTGAGGATTGGATCGATGCCAGCCACTCTAGCAGGCGCTCCAGAAGAGTGGTCATATATGTATCGTAAGCATGCACCTCGTCAAAAATAACGGTCTTGTGAGCCAAGCCGAATAGCCGAACGAAAAAATGCTTGGTTTGAAGGATAGAGAGCAGAGCCTGGTCAATTGTGCCGACGCCAAAAGGCGCGAGAAAGCCCCTCTTGCGATAGGTGAACCATTCTGCGGCCTGGACGGCTCCCTCTCGCTCCCCATCTTCATCTACCGCAGCAACTCCATAAAGATCGGCATTCCTAAGCATCTCATCGAACTCCGCCGAGAGCGCCGCATGACCATGCTGGAGCATCAAGTTCACATGCTTCCCGGCGAAGCGGTGTGCGATATATGCCCTGATTCTGCCAAACATCTGATTACTCGTTGCCTGCGTGGGCAGGGCGAAGTAGTAACCCCGTTGACCTAGCTCGACCGCCCAATGGTCTGCAAGATACACCGCGGCTTCAGTCTTCCCCTCGCCAGTCGGAGCCTCGATAATCACCAAGCCTGGACGCGTCATCTGAGGACCAAGTTGTTCTTCCACAGCCTGTTGCACCGGTCGGAGTTCACGCTTGGCTATATCGCCAAACAACTCGGCAATCCGGCAGCTATGATTAGGCGGTGACCAATGCTTCCATCGGGTTCTATCAAGGAAGTCGTCGGCGCTCGCTCGAGCAGTTTCCGCATAATTATGCAGATTGCATTCGTTTTCCCAGTACGGGAAGAAGCGCTCGTTAGAGGCGATCCAGTCTGCCACAGAGACAAGGCCGGCAACGGCTACCGCCGCGCCATTGTCGAGCCCCTTCACATGGTTATCGTGGACAATTGACAACGCCTCTGCAACGGCCGAGGACAGCAGCATACGTATTCGATCCCAACTCTCTCCTCCCTTGGAGGTGGGGGATAGGCGATTAAGATTCTCGCTTCTCGGGAAAACCCCGTGATGAGCGCCAAGAATGACACCTATCTCTTTGGAGAGATTGCCATCATAGCCAAGTAGTTCGCTGAGAATTACAGGAATCGTTGCAGCCGATACCAAGCTATGACTGGTGTTATCTGAAATCGTAGCAAATGACAGACCAAGGTCCTCGAGGTGCTTCCTTGCCTCGGGATCTTTCGCCTGAAACGCGGGCGATGCCTTGCCTATGTCGTGCAGCGCTGCCCAGAACGCGAGGATTCTGCCCGTGGTCCCATCTTCACCGATATCGAGCTGCTGGATCAGCCATGATCTGAAGCTGCTTTGAAGCACGTCCTCCCACAGTGCAGTTACAACGCAGGCGGTATCCATCATGTGGCAGATCAGAGGATGGCGGTGGATTCTGCCATTACCCTCTTTTTTCTTGGCCCAAAGTGCTCGCAGCAAAGTGGTGGCAGCAGCAGCGCGCAGGCTGTTCACAAAATGGGACCTCCAATCGTTGGGGCAAGAGGTTCTGCTTGCTGGGCACGTAGAGTCTCCCTCTGAGCACACCAGGCTGCGCCAAGGTTAATGCTCGCCAAGCACATATACGTGTTCGTTAGCTCAGAAGTCGCGCACAGCTCAAGCAGAACTGTCACCTTCGGAGAATTGAAACATAAATTTACCGTCGTTTCAAGATTTGGCCGCATTTGTGCTCGTGTGTCCCGCAGGCAGATTTTTTTAGGATAAATGGCGGAGACATTGGGAAGGTGTATAGGAGACGGCGCTCGACTTGATGTGGCCGAGTGCTCACGATCCCACAAATTGCACCAGACGCCCGTAGAGCCATCTTCGCCTTTATGTGATGTCTGACGCGACTCCATTAGCTAGAACCCCCCGGAACGCTGTCAGAAAATCCTTTGGGCTATTGTGGGTCTTACCGACCGGCTCAGGGGAAGTGCCAAGCTGCCCGGTATGCTGTGAGTATGCCATAGACCCCTGAGTCTCCAGCAAGACAGGCCGTGACTCAACGGCGGCAACTTGATGGCAGCGCTGTTTGCGGAAACCCCGTCCGGCCATGCCCCGGTATGCTGTCAGTATGCTATTTTCGCACACCAACATCAGTAAGTATCAGGCTATATGGGGAAAACTCTCTTGAGAGGGATTTGAGAGGCGAAATCGTCGGGAAGGCTGCTATAAGGCGTGCGCCCGAGAGGATTCGAACCTCCGGCACGTGGATTAGGAATCCACTGCTCTATCCTGCTGAGCTACGGGCGCAATCTGCTGAGGGGCAGAGAAATGCTATAACAGTGCGTGGCGTCAATACAAGACGCGAGAGGCGCCATTAAAGAGCTCCACTGTCGTCTAGATGTTCTCTCTCTCGTTGTCAGCCCCGTTCGACTCCTCGAGGTTAGATTCGGGCTCTGGCTCGCCGTCCCGAGGCTGCTCCCCCGACTCGACCGATACTTCAGCCTTGACCAATTGAACCTCGGAAGAGGTAAACTCCATTGTCACGCCCGTGATTAGCTGAACGTCAACCGTGCCCTTAAGCGGGTTCAACGTCCTGATCTTGCCGAGTCCAGCTGGGGTCTCGACGGCGGCGCCCTCCTTCGGCAGGTTACTCCTCAGCTCCTCGTAAGTCGCCTGCTCGTAAACCAAACAGCACAGCAGCCGCCCGCAGATGCCAGAGATCTTCGATGGATTGAGCGTAAGATTCTGGTCCCTCGCCATCTTCTTTGATACGGGCTGAAAACCACGAAGGAAGGATTTGCAGCATAGCTCCCGACCGCAGTACCCGAGTCCCCCGAGGATCTTCGCCTCGTCCCGAACGCCAACCTGCTTGAGCTCAATCCTCGTTCGAAACTGGTGCGCGAGGTCCCTGACCAGCTCGCGGAAATCGACCCTTGTTTCGGCCGTGAAATAGAAAAGCGACTGGGACCTGTCGAATGCATATTCCACCCGCACAAGCTTCATCGGCAGCTCTCTCTCCTTGATCAGGCGCTGACAAACATCGAATGCCTCGCTCTCCATCTTCCTGTTCTCGCGAATCGCGCCGAAGTCCTCATCTGTGGCCCGCCGTATCACTTCCCAGCCATCAGGAGAAAGACGCTCAGAATCGGTCATCCTGAGACCAGAAACAACGCTCCCAAACCTCTCCCCTTTGTTCGAGCGAACAACGCAGTAATCGCCGCAGTCAGGCGACAGATACTGGCAGATGCACTCCTCAAAACAGCCGGTCTGACGTAGTCTGACCCCAACCACCTTCACCTGCAAATCTACTTGGCCCTCCGGTCAACCGAACAGATCTCTATCACTCAATACACAAACAAACTAGCATACGCTGGGCGGCCAAAAGATCAACGAAACCTCGACGCAGAGGTTCTCGTAATGATCTGTCTTGACCGTCCCGCCATTGATGCATCGTGCTCTTTTGCGTTTTTCCCTTTCTTGCGTTCTTGCTCTTAGTTATGGAAACTCGTTGACAGGGCTTAGGCGCGGCATACAATACGCTTGATTGGATTCGGCCTTTGACGCGGGGTTGCCTTTTCACTTATCGAACAGGAAATGGATTTGGACGAGCGGACAGGTTTTGAGGTTGAGGGCGTTCAAATCGGCGGCAAGGAGCCGGTCATCATCGCTGGGCCCTGCACAGTTGAGAGCGAGGAGCAGACGATGGCTGTCGCGAGAGTGGTGAGGGCGGCCGGCATCAAGATACTTCGCGGGGGAGCGTTCAAACCTCGGACTTCGCCGTATAGTTTCCAGGGGCTCGGCGAGGAGGGGCTCAAGATCCTGAAGACAGCGAAGGAGGAGACAGGTCTTCTGGTCCAGACCGAGGTCATGGACACGAGCCAGATCGACCTCGTCTGCGAGTATGCCGACATCCTTCAGGTGGGGACGCGCAACATGATGAACTACTCGCTATTGAAGGCCCTGGGCGACGTGGGGTTCCCGGTTATGTTGAAGCGCGGCTTCATGGCGACGGTCGAGGAGCTCTTGCTGGCCGCCGAGTACATCACTAAAGGCGGCAACGAACGCCTGTTCCTGTGCGAGCGTGGCATAAGGAGTTTCGACGACTCGACTAGGTTCACGCTTGACCTGGCCGCGGTCCCACTGATCAAGAAGATGAGTTCGCTGCCGATAATCATCGATCCAAGCCACGCGACAGGACGGGCGGACCTCATCATCCCGATGTCGCTGGCGGGCCTTGCGGCTGGGGCAGATGGTGTCATGGTTGAGGTCCATCCCTGGCCCAAGAAGGCGATGTGCGACGGCCTGCAATCGCTCTCATTCGACATGTTCGAGGAGTTCATGGGGAAGGTGCGCTCGATGATCGCGTTCCTCGCTTCGCAGAATCAGGAGCTGTGATCTGTGAGAGGGAATGAGCGTCAAAGGCGGGCTAGAGAGCCTGCCCAACACCTCATTTGAGGCTATAGGTCAAAGGGGACTACCTGAAGATGCGCCTCAAGGTTCTGGCGATGATTCCCACATTCAACGAGCGCGAGAGTATTACTCCGCTTATCAAGGAGATTCTCGCGCTTGCGGATGATTTCGGCGTTCTTGTTGTCGATGACGATTCCCCTGACGGGACGGCGGCGGCGGTCGAGCGGTTTGCGGAGCGTGAGCCTGAAAGGGTCTTTCTGCTGCTCAGGCGAGAGAATCGAGGAAGGGGTTACGCTGGTGTCGCGGGGTTCATTGAGGCGACGAGGCGGGACCCGGAGTTTATTGTCGAGATGGACGCCGACTTCTCGCACCGGCCGTGCTATATCCCGCAGTTTCTTGAAGCGATAGGGGATGCGGATATCGTGATTGGCTCCCGCGGCGTGAGGGGCGGGGACCAGGTTGGCAGAAGTTTTGGGCGGAAGGTCATCACGAGGCTTGCGAATGGCTATATCATGTCCGTGCTCGGCATCTACGGGCACGATCTGACGTCGGGGTTTAGGCTGTTCAGGACGTCGGCATTGAAGGGGCTGCCACTTGATACGATGATATCGAAGGGTCCGGAGGTAGTGCAGGAGGTCCTCTGTCTCGCCCAACGTCACGGACTCAAGATTGCGGAACACCCGATCGTTTTCTACGATCGCTCGGTCGGCAAGTCAACGTTCAATTGGAGGATAGCGCTTCGTAGTCTTATGATGATGTGGCGTTTCAGGTTTAGGTATTTGCGCGGTTCATGACTTGGCTGTCCCGAGTATTCTATGGCCTGGATACTGATTGAGCTTTGCGTCGGGCGCGGGATCAAAGGAAAATGCTTGAACTAAGAACACATCTTAGGGTAATAGTGTCAGGCGTTGCCAGTTGACGTGGCAGGAGTTATGACATAGTGGTTAAGTCTCGTTTGGTTTCTCTCATGAGCGGTCTAGTTAGATGCTCCGATGTCGTGTGTTGTCAATCTTGGTGAATTAGATGGCGGAAGAAGCTCCCAAGAAACTCATACTCCCGATCAAAGAGGAAGGTGGTAGGTTGTTCCTGACGATAACACCGGACATAAAGAGCCGGTATAAGCTCGGCGAGATCAGGTCAAATATGCTTGAACTTGGCGTTGGAAACATGCGGCTTGACCTCATCAGGGCCGTTATAGAAAAGGCGTCCGGCCAGCCAGAGGATATCGGTCCGGTTTTCACCTATTTCGACAAAGAAAAGGAGAAATACATCACGGTCATGGTTGCCGATGACGAGCAGTGGGCTCTAATGGACGTGGGGAACTGGAGCGTCGCGCAGATAACGGCTGACGACCTTCGCTTTTGCTTGTATAAGGCCGGTGTCGTCGAGGGAATAAGGGAGGACAACCTAGTAGAGGCGGTGGCGAAAAAGGAGGCAAACAGAGAGTTCCCTGTGGCTGAAGCTGTTTCTCCCGTTGATGGCGAGGATGCGCAGATCGAGCACATAGTAACCGTTTCGCACAAGCCAAAGCCCAAGATATTGGATGACGGGTCGGTTGATCTTAAGTCCTACGACCTTCTGGTTGCCGTCAACAAGGATCAGGTTCTGACAAGGAAGATCCCCGCGAAACACGGCATCCCGGGCGCGACCGTTCGCGGCCGTCCGATACCGGCGAGGCAGGGGAATGACGTGCGCCTTTCGGCGAGCAAAGGTACCTACGTCTCTGAGGACGGGTTGGAGTTCAGGGCCGCCGCCGACGGTAACGTGCTGAAGGACAGCAAGGGCTGCCTGTATGTTGAGCAGGTATATAATGTCCGCGGGGACCTGGGCTACTCGACCGGAAACATCGATTGTGCAGGAGACGTAAAGATCGGTGGGGATGTTCTGTCTGGGTTTTCTGTGGTTGCGACCGGTGATATAGTCATCCACGGCGTGATAGAGGGCGCCAGAGTTGTCTCGAAGAAGGGTAGTGTGATGGTCAAGGGTGGTATTCACGGTAAGCAGCGTCAGGCGTATATCAAAGCGAAAGAGACCGTGGCCGCCAAGTTCGTTCAGGAGGCGACTGTTTTCGCTGACGATACAGTCATGGTTTCCGGGCACGTCCTCGATAGCACCATTAAGGCGGGAAAGAAAGTGGACGTGTCATCGCAACGAGGAAGCGTTCTCAACAGCCTTGTACAGGCTGGGGAAGAGGTAATTGTCCGGAATCTGGGAGGTTCACGCTCCAGAGGGACAGAGGCTCGTATCGCCGACACCGAGAAGGATGCAGACGAGATCAGAGGAAGAATCGCTGAGCTGGAGCAGTTCATCGCCGGGTCGGCGGAGAAGCTGGATAAGCTTAAGGAAGTCGTTGACTCGCTTAAAAAGGCCGCCGGCCCCGCCGCTCAAGTGGACTCAAGTCTCAAGAGTTACGTTGAGATGATCAAGGAGGAGAACGAGAAGCTCCGGAATGCGATGGAGGAGCAGTCTGGCCTGAGGAACCTCTTGGCTAAGCTGCTTCGGGGCCAGATAACAGTCATCGACACGTCGTACCCGGGGTCTAAGGTCTCCATCGCTGGGCTGGTCGAAACGGTGAAGGACCCGCTCCAGGCCCTGGTTTATTGCGTTGAAAGAGGTCAGTTAACCAGCAAGCCGTACAAGGCCACCCGATGACCGTCGTGGCCAATGCCTGAGAGTCGTAAGTCGGCTGTCAGATTTCCAGATAATCGAACCTGCCGGGTTCAGTCGGCTCGAAATCCGAGATAGCGAATAGCCAGGCGCAGGCGCCATCAAATGCGCCGATGAACTCGCCGGAGGCATCGACCGAGAGCGAACGGTGCGTTCCCTTGAGGTTTGCCTTCCACAGCAGCCCGCCGCCCAGGGCCACGCAGATCAACGCCCTTCGCTGCCGGAGAACCTCGATGAACTCCCTCTTCTGGTTTCTGGCGACGATTGAGCGTTTGCTCGTCAGCTTCTTGCTCCACGCGATCTTGCCGTCAATGCCTATCAGGAACGCTGATTGTGCCGTCGTTGTGCAGAGAAGGCCATCCTCGAACGGCCGCAGCTTACCGATTGGCTCATTCACGCTGACCGACCACAGTCGCTCGCCGATGAGGTCGAAGGCCGAGACGACGCCACGCGCATCGCCCACGTAGAGCGCCTGGTCATCTATCGCAAGCCGGCTGCCACCCGGGCCGAAATCCACGGTGAAAACGCCTCGTCCCTTGAAGTCAACAAGGACGGCACGTCGCGCCTCGGCAACCACCATGTCCTCGCCAGATGGCGAGATAAGGAAATAGCGAGCGTCCAGGGAATCCATCCAGGTTCTGATCAGTCTGCCATCGCTATCGAACACGCAGATGTTCCCGCCGATGTCCATCGTGGCGAAACGGTTTCCGATCGCGTTTATCGCCAGCATTGCGGCGCCGGTTCGTCTGTGCCATAGGATTCTGTCGTGGGCAAAGGCGTATATGTGGCCTTCTGTCGTCGCGGCAAAGCAATACGACCGCGAGGCCAGGCGAAGAGAGAAGACGGTGGAACCGAGAGACGCTATCTCGCGCTGCCTCCCCTTCTCATCGTATGAGAGGATACGGCCTTCAGAGGTCGCGCAGATCATGTGCTTTCCTCCGGGCAGGACCCTTACTTGCGCGCTGTAACGGCCGCTTGCCAGGCTGAATAACTTGACGCAATAGATGGGTCTTTTATCACCGGGCTCGGCCTTGCGCTCTGAATGCTCCAAGAAGCTGAAACGCGAGCCTTCGCCGGAGACCAGCTCGTAACAGTGCACGGACCCAACGCCGTCCACAATCGCCATCACATGGTCGTCTGCGTCAATCGCCCAGCACTTGGGTCGGCACGGCAGCTCGTATCTGCTGTGCGTGCTGCCATCGCGCCTCAACAGAAAGAGCTCCCCGTCAACCGTTCCGACTGCTACCACCCTACACTCATCGACACAGGCCGCGAACTCGACAGGACGCCTCAATCGGAAGGCTTGTGCGTCCTGTCCCTCGTGGTCGAACAGATATGCGCCCATCCCAAACGCCGGCAATGTAATCCATTGACGACAGGCACTGAACCTCCCCGCGCCGCACATCGTGCCGAGTCGCCTCATCCAGACCACATCAAGTTGATCGGTGATCACCGCAAGGAATGCGTTGAAATTGCCGATGAGGATGAGCTTCTCGTCAGTCGAGACCTCTATGAACTCGATGGGTCCTGGAAGCGGCACAGAGCTGACATACTCTCCCTCGCGGTCGAGCACCACCAGGCTGCGCGCTGGCCCGCCTGTGATGACTACCCCGTCCGAGACTCGCATGTCGAGCGCGGCGATGAGATGGGGATGTTCCTTCACCCACAAGGTCTCTCCTGCCGAGTCAAGTAGCATGAGATTGCGATTCAGGAGTGCAACCAGTAACCTTCCGCCATCCCGGGACAGCCGGAAAGCGCTGATCTTCTCGTCAAACTCCTTGCTAGAAAGGAGCTTGCCATCCGGCGAGATACAGCACAGTGTGCGATCGCCATCGCTGACAACCACCTGGCCCGTGACCGCAACGCAGGCGTCCGTGAACGCCAGCGCAGAGGAGTAAACCCACCTCTCCTGAAGGGTAATAGATGGTCCGGCATCGGGGACGCGGGCTTCCGAGGCAAGGCCCTCCTCTTTCCGCCTCGCCTTCCTCAACGGACTCTCCTAAAGCTCAGGAACCGAATGAGTTGCACGACCGGCGAACAGATCGCACAAATGAATGGCCGCTTGCATCATTTAAGGCTCGCTCTCTGCCTGACTCCCCAGGTCGTGTTCGCGCCGTCTGCGTCAAAGCTGGCTAGTGAACCGTTAGATACGGCCAGGTGTCACTCCTTTTGCCCGCATTGTCGTAAGCCACGAGCTCCAGTATCATTTGACCGGCCGCAAGTCCGCCCACGCCAGAGTAGAACGTGAAATCCCCGTCGTTGGCCACCTCGTCGCCCTGCATTCCGTTGTCCCAGAGATATATGCCGAGAGGGGATTGCCCCTCGAGGAACAGCTCCACGCGGTCTATCTCGGACCAGGACAGCCCACTCGCGTCTCTAACTCTGGCTGTGATCTTCACCACTCCGCCCTGTGTCGTAACCGATGATCCATAGAGGCTTACCATCTGTATGGTTGGCCGGCCATCTGAAGGGATGAAGGATGAAGGGATGAAGGATGAAGGATGAAGGATGAAGGATGAATAGAGAAAGGACCGTTGACTGTCAATTCGCCGCGCGGCGAACCAACCGCCAACGGACCGACTGCTGCTCTTTACCGTGAGGTACGGCCACATATCGCTCTGCTGTCCGGAGGAGTCGGTCGCAACGATGCCCACGAGGTATTGCCCCGCGGCAAACATCCCCGGGAATATGTAGATCGAATAGGAGTAAGTGCCGTCGCCCGCCATGAAGTCTCCATCGAGGCCATCGTCGTGCATGAGGATGCCGGTCGGGGCGCCCTCGAAGTAGAGCTCGACTCTTGACACGTCGTCTCTGCCGTCCGGGGTCGAGATATCCGCATATATGAAGAGGTCTCCACCCTCGGCCTCGGAGATGTAACTGCCGCCAAGACTCACGGCTTCAATGACCGGAGGCTGGTCGTTTGAGGCGCCAGTCAGGGCGGCATAGACGTCGATTAGCCCGGCGCCTGTCTGATTGGCATCACCGAGATACTTCGCGCTCTGCTTGAGTCTATCTGCGACGTCGGAGAACGTCGCATCAGGGTGCTGCGAGCGCAGAAGGGCACAGGCGCCCGCTGCGAACGCGGCTGAATAGGCCGTCCCGTGGACATAATCGTAGCCGCTAGCGTAGCCCTGGGTCGAGAAGTTGCAGGGATAGGTCGGCAGCGTTGTGAATACGCCATCCTCGTCGCCTGGGCCCCCCAAGCCGCCAGGAGCTGCGACGTCAACCTTTCTGCCCTCCTGGCTCACGCCGACGTTGGAATAGGCCGCAAGCTGCCCGTCTCTGTCTGTCGCGCCCACCGCCAGAACACGATCGAAACTCGCCGGATAGCCAGATACGCCGCCAGAATCGCCGGTCCCGGACACGACTAGCACGTCGCGCATCGCGGCGTAGTTCACCGCGTCCTCAAGCTGCGCGGATTTGGCGTCGAAGCCGACAGGCACGAGCACAATACTCGCGCCCATATCGACCGCGTATCGAATCGCCCTCCACATCGCCTGCCTCGAGCCGTCGAACTTCAGCGGCATGACCGAGGCGCCCCACGTTACACCTGTAACGTTCAATGGGCTGCCGGTCTCATCCACGAACTGCGAGGCGCTGTTGTTTGCGCTCGCTGCGACGATGCCAGCGACCGCGGTCCCGAGTCCGTCCTCGTCGAAGACCCCGTTGCTGCCCAGGCCGTCTCTTGTGAACGACCAGCCGAATAAATCGTCGGTGTAGCCGTTCCCATCGTTATCGACGCTGTCGGCATCGATTTCGTCAGGATTTAGCCACAGGTTCGCCCTCAGATCGGGATGGTTGAGGTCAATGCCAGTGCTAACGATGGCGACGACAACTTCGGCGCTGTCGCCCCGCTCGAGGTGCCATGCGGCGGGGGCGTTTATATCGGCGATTCGGGTCGGGTCATAGAGTGCCCATTGTTTGTCGAAACTGACGTCGCAAGGCATGATCATCTCGCCGTCGGGCGCGAGGTCGCACTCAAAGATATTCATGCTGCCTCTTGCAACGTGAAAGGCCTGGAATAGGTGATCCGCATAACCAGGCTTGCTCACGCTGAGAGCGACGTTGTCAGAGACCGAGACCGCGCCAAAGCACACACGTCCGAGATGGTCGGAGTCCCGTGAGACCTGCTCGCCGCCGACGGTTACGGTAACTATCGCGGAGGGCAGGGGGCAGCCTTCGGCGTTTTCGGAGCCATTGTTGACCTGAACCGCCACGGTTCCAGTATCTCCAGCGCGCCCTGCGTCGATCCTGAAGACCTTTTTGGCATCGTAGTCAACGGCCCAAAGATATAGTCCGTCGAAGGCCAGCTCGTAAAGCCAGCTATTTGGCGCCACGAACCAGGAGTCAATCGAGGCATCTTCTCTGCGAACGAAAACAATGCTGTCGCTCTGGCCGCACGTCGCTGAGACGTAGAGGTCCTTGCCGTCGGCGGCGAGGCCGAATCCCTGAACCAGCTCGGTGGCGCCAACGTTCGTGGGCAAGTCCGCTCTGTTGTGCTCAACACCGCCCAGGTCATACCAGATTAGCGTTCCGCCTCCCGATTTGGACTTGAGACAGACGAGGTGTTCGCCGTCGTAAGTCAGGCCGATCATGCGGCCATCAACCCAGAATGAGGAGACGAGGTTGCCGTTCTTGGGGTCAATAGAAAGGAGCCTCGGCACCGAGCCCGAATCGAGGACCCATACATTCTCGCCGTCCCAGGCACAGCCGCGCGGCTGGACCTCGTCGATCGCGTTTTCGACATAATCGATCATGAACGATTCGCGGGTCGTGCCGCCAACCGTGTCCAGGACGTAGAGCATTGGCGTAACAAGTTGGCCCAGGACAACCACGCCGGAGCAATAGAGAAGCCCCACGTCATCTACGGCGAGGCCGCGCGGGTTGAGCTCTTGAGGCGCATCGAACTCGTATTCGATGTCGCCCATCTCCGCGAGCGCCGGATAGTCGTGACAAAAGGCAATGGCCAACAAGCTAATGATACTGAACGTCGAAATCGCTTTTCGCATGGGCTTATTCCCCTTATATTAGTCGCGTTCTGATGTTGAAACAGGCGTTCGGCGCGCTCAGTTCCACGACCGGGACAGCGCCTCAGACTTGACGGGAAGTTAGCAGAACGCGAGCTACCTTTGCAAGCGCAGATGGCCCGAAGCGCCTCGTGGCCTCAATCAAGGGCGCGGGCCTTAGCCAAAAGCGCCTTGTGGCCTTTAGAGCAAGCTCTGAGGTCTCTCCCGCGAACGATGAATCGACTGATTCCCAGCTCCGAATCTCGCTCTCGCTGAGCCTCTTCCGTTTGGCCACATCGTCCAGTCTAGAGCCAGCAGTAGCCCGCGCGTCCAAGAACTCGACCATGCTGGCCCCGCTTCTCGCTGCGAGCTTCATTGCCGATCTCAGGTTCTCGTCGCCGCGCGGGAAAAGCCCGGCCACAAAGCACAGGCAGGTGGCGATTCCGGCGTGTCGAAGCGTCCGAACCGTCTTAATACAGCTGAGTTCGTCCGAACGAGGTCCAAAGGAGAGGTCGGACATTGCTTTCTGTAGCGCGACCGGCAGAACGATTGTTGCCATGTCGCAGCCGGCGCTTTTGAGTTTTTGCGCCAGCTGCTTTGAGATGCTGCATTCGCACGCGCGGAAACTGAACGATATGGTTTTGAGGCCGGCGCGGGACATCTCTGCTACGAGCTCTTGCCACCAAAGATCGGGTGGAGCCAGGTTATCGGCGACCAGCTCGAAGCTCCGCTCGCCGAGTTCTAGAAGCCCATGGCGCATCTCCCTCACGATCACCGATGGCCGCCTCAAGTGAGTTACGCGGCCCGAAAGACGCGGAACGATACAGTGAAGGCAATCGTGCTTGCAGCCTACGGAGGCCAGAACGGGCAGGCGCACAACGCCAGAAAGCGGCGAACCGTAACAGGAACGCTTGAGCATCTCCCACTGCGGCCTGAGCGTCTGGTTGATGTCGGGCACACTGGTTCGCGTGAATGACCGAATTATTAGCGATTGATCGACCCGCCGCGATTGAAACAGCCTCGGCGCCCTGGATGAATCGGTCAAACGTCCTGGACCGGCGAATCGGAATGGGTCGCTTATTATCCCGTCGAGTTCCGCACACTCCCAATGTATCCTTGCCTCCTCAAATAGCAGGTCCCGACCGCAAAGAACCGCGGCGCAGTCGGGAAGGAGAGTCTTTGCCTTCCGCACCGCCGCCAAATCCTTGTTGAGGTTTGGAAGCGATGTGTCAAAGATGACGATGCTGGGGCGATGCCTCACGAGGTCCGATTGCAGGGCGCCCCACTCGAGCTGCTCCGCCTCGTAGTCCGCGAGCTTGCAGCGGAACCCCGCGAGGGACAGCTTGGCAGCGACGAGTAACAAGTTGAACGGGGGCGCCGCACGAGGCGAGGCGAGCTCGCATCGCGCGGTTGGCCACCAAGCCCGGGCGTCAGCGCCGCCCGGAACCCTGGCCAAAAGCGCCGTCTTAACGCTTGTCGCGCCTGTCATTCTCCGTCAAACCTCCTCATGCACAACAGATATACACAGTTTGTGATCGGTTGGCGACTCCAATAGCATGACCAGCCTTGCTTATCCCGCATAATTTGAGGCTGCAACTCTCGTCCGTCTGGGGCAGGCTGGAAGGAGGCTGGGTCATAATTCGATTGGCGAGGATTTCGTTATCCATTCACACAATAGCGATACCGGGAATACGGCTGATTGTCAAGATCAACGCGGCCGTTTTCTTATGCGACGCGATTGTCGGAATCAGCCTGTAGGGGCGTGGTCTCAGACCCGCCCGCCTACGTGAATCCCTGCGGATACGAGACATCTTTTGCGACCATCAATTCGAACGGGCGGGTCTGAGACCACGCCCCTGCGCAACCGCTTATGTCCCAGCCTCGGAAGGAGGCTGCCACACACATCGCGCTAGCCTCAATCCGTGAACAATACAGGCTCAGGAGATGAGGCGGAGCAGCTTCAGGAGGCCCTGGCCGGGGAAATCGGCGCTCATTTCAGACGTCAGGCGCTCGCGGTTCTCAACGAACCAGTCGTAGGTGCTATTGAGGGCATCGATGGCATCTATCTTTGGTTGCCAGCCCAGCAGATTCTTCGCCTTCGAGCAGTCCAGCAGAAAATCCTGGTCCGCGATAAGATAGTGCTCCGTGCCAAGCGGCGAGAGCCGAAGCGCGTCCATGATGACGAGGCAGAACCTTGCGAGCCATCCGGGGATGGGCACGACCTTCGAGCCGGTGCCGGCGTGCTGAACCAGGGCGTTCATCTGGTCAATGAGAGGCGGCGTGTTGTCCGCGCCGACGTTGAAGACCTCGCCCGCAACGTCTTCTCTCCATGCCAGAACGCAGGCCTCGATGAGGTCTTGGTAGGCGAGCATCTGAAAGCGGTTTTGCCCGTCGCCGATTATGTAGATGCGCTTGCCGCGGCTCATCCAGTCGAAAAGTATCGTCAAAAGGCCCAGCCGGCCTTCGCCGATGATGAACCTGGGACGAATGATATTGACCTTCAAACCTCGGCCCATGAAGCGTTTGCAGACAGCTTCCGCCTCGAGCTTGCTCCGTCCGTAGTCCCCGACCGGGTGCGGGGTGCAGGCCTCGTCGCAGGGCGTCCTCTCCGGCCGGCCATACACGATGCTGCTCGATACATGGACGACCTTCTGGACCCCGGCGTCCTCGGCGCTTTGCAGCACATTCCGCGTTCCCTCGACGTTGACTGTCCAGAAGCGGCGTCCGGCTCTTGAACAAGGCAAAAGCGACACGAGATTGAACACTGCTTCGACGCCTTGCATCGCTTGTCTTAGCTGGGCCCGGTCGGCAACGTCCCCGTGGACAATGTCGAGATTTGGATGCGAGAGGTCGAGCGCAGTCCGAATGTCGTATATCCTCACCTTCTCGCCTCGCTCGAGGAGCTTTTCGGCGAGATTCCGACCGACGAATCCCGCGCCGCCCGCTACAAAAAGCACCTTCTCACCGGATTGTGATCTCGCATCTGGGTCCGTGGGCGTGTGGCTTGTGAGGGTGTGTCATAGCACGCGGCGTTGTGCACGGGCGCGGTCCCTGACCCGCCCAGCCTACATGAATCCCTACGGATACGAGGCATCTTATGCGAGCATCGATTCGAACGGGCGGGTCAAAGACCACGCCCCTACACAACCGCAACGACTTATGTGCCAGCCTCCAAGCACCGGCCCTAACGGCAAATTCCAGCAATCCAGGAAACACCCATTAGATCATCCCAACTTCTCTCGCCCATTCAATGGCCGCCGTGTAGCCCTCAACGATGCCGAAGCTGGTCTGCATCCCCAGAACATCTATCGATTTCTGCGGGTCGCACCCGACATTTCTTATGGTCTCGCCAACGATGTGAAAGTCCTCAAGATAGACCCCGAGCCTTGACGAGACTACGTCGATTACCTCGCATATCTTCCCCAGGAAGGCCGGCAGATAACGCGGCTTGATCTTTGCGCCGAGAATCTGGGCAAGCGCCTCGTATATTTTCATCGTGGAATAGGTCACTTTGTCCGCTATCCAGAACGTCTCGCCGTTAGCCTCGTCCTTTTTCTCCGCAAGCATTATGGCATCGACAAGCAGGGGGACATAGGTGAGGCTTCTCAGATGCTTGCCGTCGCCGAAGACCAGCGGGCGCCCACCCTTCACCATGTTTATGAGTCTGACCATCCTGTTTGACATCCCAGGGCCAAAATACATGCAAGGCCTCAGGATAACAGCCTGCATCCCGTTTTCGCCCTGGCGCTTCATCACCGCGATTTCCGCGGCGCGCTTGCTCCGACCATAGGGGCTCTCGGGTTTGCACTCGCCCGTCTCGACCATCAGCGTTTCTCGGTTAACATTGAAGCCCTGGGCAGAATTGCTGCTTATGTGTATGAACTTGCTCACGCCCGATTTGACGGACTCGCCCAGCATGTTGCGAGTTCCCTGGTGGTTGATCTGGTCGAAATCGGCGACTTTGGGCGGATGAATGACCCCGGCGCAATGAATAACTGTATGGATGCCGTCCGCGATCCCTTCCAGGCTCTTTTTGCTCCGAACATCGCCGAATACGATATCCTTAACGCCAAGCTCCTCGAGCGGCTTTGCATCCATTCCCTTGAGAACGAGGCATCGAATCTCTCGATTCTCGTTCACAAGCCTCTTGACAAGAGTTGTGCCCAGCCAGCCAGGCGCTCCCGTTACCAGAACCTTCATCTCAAAGCCTCCACAAAAGAGATTCTACTATCACAACCGCCCTTGCCGGGACGTTACCAAAGGCCCCTGCTTCCCCGGACTTTTAATGGGATGCAGAATGCTCCCAATTGTCATCTGAGTTCTAGGGATGTCAAGTTCTATTCTTTGAGGAGTTTTGTAATGTTATGCCTTGGTGCGACCGCAAACGTGGTGGCCGGGTGAGTTTAAGGGATTCTGGCGCCGGAAACTTCTACAGTCCGGGCGGAGGCGAGGACTGTTCAAGAGTGATTCTTCAATGCCCTGAAAGGGCATCATGTGGGTAGCCGTAGGTGCAACCTACGGATCTTTGGGAACAGAAAGTTAATAGACCCCGAAGGCGTCGGACAATCTGCCAGAGATTGTCCGACGGCTTCGGGGTGAGGGTCGTGTTCCGGCACGAGTACCCCGCGTTTCACACG
>CAYZPW010000052.1:0-4554 GCA_964480475.1 uncultured bacterium
CCTTCATCATCCACGCGGCGTCGCTGCGTCAGGGTTTCCCCCATTGCGCAATATCCCACACTGCTGCCTCCCGTAGGAGTCTGGGCCGTGTCTCAGTCCCAGTGTGACCGACCGTTCTCTCAAACCGGCTACCTATCACAGCCTTGGTAGGCCATTACCCCACCAACAAGCTAATGGGCCGCGAGCCCCTCCCCAAATGTGCGCGACCGAAGTCTAAGCACCCTTTGGTCCTAATTGGATGCCCAATTATGACATTATCCGGTATTAGCTCGCCTTTCGGTGAGTTATCCCAGTTTCGGGGGTAGGTTACTCACGTGTTACTCACCCGTTCGCCGCTCTACTTGCTCCCCGAAGGGAACGTTCGCGCTCGACTTGCATGTGTAAGGCACGCCGCCAGCGTTCGTTCTGAGCCAGGATCAAACTCTCCAGTTTCAAAATCTTTTGTCGTGATTTACAAACTGTTTGACGGGCTCGATCCAAACAACGCTTTGCCTGCGTTCCCGCAGGCTCCTATTCTCGCAATGTCAAAGACCAATCTGAGAGAGTAACTCTCCCAACCTGAGTTAGGCACATAAACAATAACGCCCCACGCAAGTAATGTCAAGTCTTTTCTTCGAGTCGCACGCCCAAGATCTTAACGAAGCCGCAACCCGACTCGACATATCCCTCTGCGAATGCCACCTATCGACAGCCGCGATCTCCGACATCATACCGGAAGGAGCTGCGCACTCGCCAATGTCAACAGGCACCCGACCAAAACGTTTCCTCACGGCAGCGGATAATGATAGCCCATATCGATGATACCCGTGTCTGGTGTGCCATCCGCCTGCGTCGTCGAGCCACTATGCTGCCCAGGTGAGAAAGAATAGCTCCCGGCATCGACGCAGGGGCTTTTCGGGTCAAGGTAATAGCTACCAAACGGCCCACGTACGAAGAGCGGAACCGCGCAGATGTTGCCCTCCCCCTCGACTGGCTCCTCAAGGCAGCAATAGGTCACTTCGCACCCGGAGAGATCGCCCGCATTCCCCCAGACGATGCAATCCTCCAGCTCGCATAGACCCCATACGTCGATGCTGCTGTTCTCCGGTGCTGAATTATGCGCGATAGTGCAACGTCGCATCTGCGCCCAGAGACCGTTGAGGTACACCGCGCCTCCAGAGTCCAGGGCGGAGCAGTCCGCCACAAGGATGTCGCTGAGGGTTACAACGGAGTCAACGGAAAAAATCCCGCCGCCGTATGTGGCTGTGCAATTCGATATCCTGTTCTGTAAGCAATGCACTACACTATCTTCAAGGTACAATGCGCCACCACAGTCTCTCGACACATTCCCAGACAGTCTGTTGTCTGTGATTTCCGCGGTGCAGCCGGAAAGGGTTATCGCGCCGCCAAAATACCCAGCCAAGTTGACATTATCCTCAATCTCATTATTCTCGACTAGCACTCTGGACCACCGACACTTGACGGCGGTCGTGTTATTGCTGATGACATTCCCAAACGCCTTCAGGACGCAATCATAGTCGCAAAGGATGCCCGAACCGTCATTATCCTCGATGGAGTTGCCCCGCGCCTCGACGGAGCAAGGGCCGAATGCGGACACGCCTGCACCTCTGTTTTCGCTGATGGTGTTATCTGAGACCTCCGCCGCCGAATCCTCGGTGACAAAAACACCAGAGCTGTATTCGCCACAACCATTTCGCCGGATTATGTTGCCCTCAATCTCCACCGCGCAGAAAGAACTGCAACTTATCCCATGTCCGTATTCAGTTGCGTTCTCCTGGATGACACAGTTGGTGATCGTCGGGGATGAATACCTGTTGTATATGCCGTTCTGGGAATTGGAGGTAATCGTGTTGTCATTGATTACCGGCGAGCTCCTTTCGCAGTATATGCCGCTTCCCGTATTGAGCATGATTGTGTTGCCTTCAAGTCGGCCCCCGCTATTCTCGAAGAAGGCAATTGCCCCACCGTACTCGGCTTGATTGCCCTTGATGACATTGCCTGTAATGAGCGGCGATGAATCGATGAGGCATATTGCGCTGCCGCCAAGGACACCTCCGGCCAGTTTCCAATTCGCGAAGTTCCCGATAAATATATTGTCCGCGATGGTCAAGAAGCTCTTGATGCAGAGTATCCCGCCTCCACGAGCGTCATCACCGTCCTGAGCGCAGGCATTTCCGCCCGTGATCGTCAATCCCTCGATGGAGGTATCCATAACGCCATCGCAGAGGATGACATGGTATGCGGCGTCCTCAGCATTCACGATGGTCTCAAGCGCCGCTTCACCGACGAGAGATACCCAGCTCCTCATGTTCAGCGGGAATGTCTCGTTGTTGGTTGAGGCGGAGTATGTCCCGGCGGCGATGTGGATCGTCACCGGGTTTTCTTCTGATCCCTCACCTCTTGCCAAGGCGTGCGCTATCGTCCTCCAGGGGGCGTCTTCAGAGCCATCATTCGCGTCGTCGCCAGAATCTGCGCTCACATAATAATCCTGCCCCGCTGATATGGCGACTGTGAACGAGGCGAGGCTCAGGTCAGATGCCCAGTCAGATGTTCCCGGATGCGCGAGAACAGTAGCGAAGCTATATTCGCCCACATCTACAACTGGCGGCATGTCGCAGGGCACATTGATCCAACAGAAGGGCGTGCGCTCCATCTCAAACCGAGACGGAATATATACATCTGGCATCCAAGGGCCGATATCGCCCGCCCAGCCATCTGGCTGCAATGTGTATAGCGCGCCATCGTGGGTTACAAGTCCGAGATACACGTCCACCCACATCGCTTGACCGCCGCTATTGCCGGCGACGCCCACCTCAATCGTATCGCCGAATTGATATTTGTCGCTGTCCGTGAAGATGTTAACGGTCGGCTGGGCGGCCGCACAAATGGGCAGAATCGCAATTGCAAAGACAATTGCCGCTATGAGATAGGTTGTTGATCCACACAAACCGAATCCCCTCATGTCGTTCCCTCCGAGGCCTTTGCGTTTGGTTCACACAAATCCTAACAGGAATAGTCTGCTAGAACTACCTGATCTTGGAGGCGGTGTCAACCGAATGCCGAAGTGGTATTGCTGCTTTCAGGGATGGACAGCGAACATTCTGCTCATAACTCCCTATAACTCTCCCCAGAATCTGGACCAGTGGTTAAGGCGGAGAGGGTCTCCTGGTAGGGCATTGTGTCAACGGAGGTCGAAGGATGAAACGAAGAAGGGGCAGCGCGGAGTTCAAGGCGCTGTTCGCCACGGCGGCGAGGCGGAGACTCCGGCAAGCCGAAAAGCTCCTATCAGAAGGCACTTGACATGGCGCCGGCATCTCAGGAGAATGGACTCTAACCTTATTCTGAGTCGAAGAGGAAGGCTCCGTGTGCAACAGGATGGTCTTGTTTTACAGGTTGGGAATAATCCTGAGCCTGGTGATCTTGCTTCTCCTATGTGTAATCCAGTCCGATCTTCTCAGTCTGCCGGACGATGACAGGTTCATTGGTTTTCGATACTCCCTCAACTTCGCTGAGGGCAACGGACTTGTCTATAACGTCGGCGAGCGCGTAGAGGGTTACACAGCCTTTCTGTGGGTCCTGATCATCGGACTGTTGATGAAGGTCGGGTTTGACCCAACGCGGTACTCTCAGTTCCTCTCCCTAGCGTCTGCTGTTGCAATTGTATTGATCGTCGCCAGGGCCGGGAAGAGAGCACCCGACGGTCGAAATCGCCCATTGCTGCTTGCTCTTCTTCCGGTTTTTCTGCTCGTCCTGTGCAACAAGTTCGTCTTCTGGGCAGGCGCAGGAGCAGACATAGTATCCTACACGCTGTTAATCTTGCTCGCGTCCAACGCGCGAATCCGGGAGATTCAGCAGCCGGCCCGATTCCCTTTCTCATCGGTGCTCTTGGCGTTGGCGGCGCTCGTAAGATTCGATGGGGTGTCAATCTATGTCTTTTTCTTGGTTCACAGCGTTTTACTTGCATTGCTTGCCGATGAGAAGCGGCCGAAGTTGAGGTCGCTTCTGGCCCTCGAGGGAAGGAGGCTTGCGGTCTTTGCCTCGATATATCTGCCCTATTTTATATGGCGAGTGACCTACTACGGCGAACTTCTTAAAAACACATTCTACGCAAAAACTCAATTCTTCAGCGGACTCAAGGCACAGCTGAGCTGGGGGATTGGATACGCTTATGCCTTCTTCGTATCGACCGGTGGATTGTTCCTTGTCGTGGGTATCGCCTCGCTATTCAGTAAGAAGCTCAGGACAACGTCCTCGCTTCGCGCGGTCCTAGTCGTGGGGCAGACTTTGTTTGCCATTGCAGTCGGGGGCGATCACATGGCGTACTCAAGGCTCTTCGTGCCCGTCCTGCCCCTGATGTTTCTGCTGATGGCCGACGGGGCACAGGCTATACGGTTGCGTTCGTCGGCCTTGAAGCCACACGCTCGCGCGGTCGTCACAGTGGTCCTCGCAGCCGCCCTGGCCTGGCCGGCGGTCGATTTCGTCTTCAGGCCATTCGATACACCGCCTCTTATGCGGACCGCCCTGTGGCTAAATCGGGCCAGTCTCCTGGACGCC
>CAYZPW010000052.1:4564-5800 GCA_964480475.1 uncultured bacterium
GAGAATATCGGCGAGGAGGGCCGGTTGGCTGCTCACACGAGGCCTCCGGCCCGAGAGCCATAGGCCTTCAGCTGCGTTCGGAGGCCCATTCCGACGCCACCCTGGCCACTCACGCCGCCGGAATCGCTCCCTACTATTCGGGCCTTTACGCGATTGACATGGGCGGGCTGTCGGACCCTCACATAGCCCGTTCGCCGGTTCGGTCGCCGGAGACGTTCCACCCGGGGCATATAAAATCCGATCCTGAATTCGTTCTCTCGACGCAGCCGACCTACATATCTCTTGCTCTGAACGCGTTCTCATTCTCAAAGATGACCAGGGAGTACTCGAAGTTCTACAAACCATGTGAGCCTTCCGGGCCCTTGTCCAGCTGCTACATCAGGGTCGAGGACAGATTCGTTGACCTTGGACCGGATGACAGCCCGGTGCATTTGCGAAGCGGTTGGGGCCCCGCAACATCAACAGACACAGAGGGCTTGAGGGAAGTCTTGCAGGGCGGAGCCCATCTGGATGTCTATCTTCACAAACCACAGCAAAGAACTTTCAGGTTACGCGCGAGACCGTTATCACCAGCCCTCGGGGCAGAGCTCGTCCTGGTCATCAACGGCAAATGCGCCGGTCTCATGAATGTCTCTGACGGATTTGAGGAACACAGCGTCAAATGCCACGCGGACATCTTCAAGTTCGGCGTCAATCGCATCTCGCTCTGGCGCGCCCCGGGCAAATCCTGCCTCATTGACTGGCTGAAGATCGAGGACATGGCGGCCGTCCCAAGCGAGTCACCAAGCGGGAGCGCGTCCTTGACGCGATAGGTGTTGGTCGCACGATGTCCTATTGCCCCATTGCCCCCTTTCGACCTATTGCCCCCTTTTGACCTATTGCCCCATTGACCTTTTGACCAATTGACCCTATATGTGAACAAGGACGTTGAGGCAGCGTTTAAATCGTCAACCAAGGAGGCATTGTGATGAAGATTCTCGGATTCACCGGGTCTATGAGGAAGGATGGAAACACAAATCGGCTCGTGCGGGCCGTTCTCGATGCCGCCAAGGAGGCGGGAGATGGCGTCGAGGCGGAGATGGTCTATCTTTCGGACCTTGAGATCGGGCCGTGCCACGCGTGCTATGAGCAATGCGCCAAAGAGCCTTACAAATGTGTGGTCGAGGACGACCTTCAGACCGTCCTCGAGAAGATGAAGCAGTCCGATGCGGTCGTTCTAAGCTCGGCGCTCTATTT
>CAYZPW010000052.1:5900-8378 GCA_964480475.1 uncultured bacterium
GGGCAGCGACAAGATGGAGAAGGATGATTTCCTGAAGCCGCTCGAGAACGCAACGGTGCTGGGCAAGCTTCTGGTTGAGGCCGTCACGTAGCGGGCGTATTGCATACGCCCGCCACTACGTCCGTCTCTACGCCCGCCTCTATGGCAGGGGATAATGATAACCCAAATCTACGAGGCCCACATCCGGCGTTCCATCCGTCTGGGTCGTCATCTCGCTGAAGCCGGCGTCTTGCGCTGAGATGCTTCCGGCATCCACGCAGGGGCTTTCCGGGGCCAGATAGCACGCGCCAAACGGCCCGGGCACGAACGCCGGGGCCTCATCGATGTTGCCCTCGCCGTCGTAGCCTCCCTCTATATCTGAGTAAGTAACGACCGGTTGGCTGTCGGAGGTGGCGGAGACATCGACGCCGTCGTTGGCCCAGACAATAGAGTTCTCAATCGTCGGGTCGCTGTCCGAGCTACAGTAAATCCCTCCGACCGCAGTCCGGCACAGGTTTCCGGTCAACGTGCAATTGATTAACGTGGGCGAGCTCCTCTGATTGCAGGCTATCGCGCCGCCAGTCTCGGCGGAGTTGCCAGTCATCAGATTGTTCTTGAGATGGGGAGAGGCGGTCTGATTGCACCGTATCCCGCCTCCGTAACTCTCAGCCGAATTGCCGATTATCCAGTTGTTCTCGATTCTGGCCCGACCGCCATAGCAGTATATCCCCCCGCCATTGCTGGTCGCAGTATTTGCGGCAAATACATTCCGTCGCATCACTGGCGAGCAAACGTAGCAGTGAATACCCCCGCCGCCGGCCGACGTGTTCTCTGCAATCACGTTGTCGATGACCCATCCGGAGCTCTCGGAATAGGATATCCCCCCGCCCAGCTCGTTCGCGGTATTGCCGACTATCGTGTTCCTCATAATGATGGCGGAGCTGTCGCTGCACAGAATGCCGCCGCCGTTCTCGTCGTCCTGACTGCCTTGAGCATTGCCGCCCGTAATCGTGAAGCCCTTGATAACAACGTCCCGCGCCTCAACGCAGGCGATGACGTGGACAGCCTGGCCCGCGGCGTCCAGAACGGTTAAGTCCGCGCCGCTGCCCTCGAGGAATACCCAGCTTCCTACGTTCAGTGGGAACGTCTCGCCGTTTGTCTCCTCGCAGTAGGTCCCCTGGGCAACGTGTATCTTCAATGTGGACGTGGCAGAGCCCTTTGCCGACGCAAGAGCGTGGGTAACGGTCCTCATCGGGGCGCCCTCGGAGCCGTCGGCGGAATCGTCGCCGTTGGTCCCATCGACGTAGAGGTGTTGCCCTGGCAAAGGCACGACCTGAGTGTTCTCGGTTACAGGCTCTGACCAATCTCCACGGTCGTCCTGTGCCCTGTAAGAGATTGTGTGCATCCCTGACGAGAGGTCGGCCGCCGGGATAACGAGTTCCGCGTCCGCGCCCAAAAAGCCGTCCAGGTCCGAAGTCCATTCGTGGAGTGATACTGAACCGTCGGCATCGGTTCCGTGCCCTTTGAAGACAATATCATCCTCGCCCTGAAACGCCGGATTAGGCGAGATTGAGTCGATGTGCGCCGTGGGAGGTTGATTGGGCATCCTGATCGTCAGAGACTCCGTTACCGCTTTTGACCAGTGGTCCTCGTTGTCCTTGACCTTGAACGTGATCGTATGTGTTCCGAGGGTCAATTGGTCGGCCGGCGTCTCGAAATCCTCGTCCGTGCTCAACGGGCCATCGAGGTCCGATCCCCATTGATATGCGACGATGCTCCCATCCGTATCTACGCCGTGCCCGGCGAATTGGACAGTGTTTTCCCCATAAACAGCCGGATTCGGGCTTATCGAATCGATGAACGCCTGCGGCAGGCCCAGGCTCTCGATGGCAAACGGCGCAAAACTTAGGTCGCTCACGAACAGGAAGAGGCCCGGATACGAGAGACCGGCCGCGAAGAGATACGAGCCCTTCTCCCCGATGGGTGGCATTTCACACGGAACGTCAAACGAAAAGAAGCTCGTCCGATTCATGTTGAACGGGAAAGGGATGTAGATGCTTCTTATCCACGGCTCGATCGAGCCCGTCCAACCGTCACTGCCCAGCATGTAGAGGCTATCGTCCCACGTCAAAAGACCCACATAGACATCGACCTGGATTGCAGCGTCGAGATTCCTGGCGGACAGGCTCACGTCGATAGTCTCACCAGGAAGGTAGGTTCCCTTGTCCGTATAGACCCTGACCGTCGGGCCCGCCTCGGACACAGTCGGCCAAATCAGAACCGAGACCAAAGCCGCCATAGCGGCTGTAATTCCGGCTGTATAACGTCTAACCCACGATATGATCATGAGGCATCTTCCTCATATCTAGGCTCAATGCGGTGTTCGCAATCATCCGCCAATCAGGCCGTGCAACTGAGACCAAATAGTCGCTCGTTTGACCTTCTTCTCACACACAACCCCACCAAGTATGCCAAGATTCTCGAAAAAAGCACAGCTCG
>CAYZPW010000052.1:8478-24331 GCA_964480475.1 uncultured bacterium
CGGGCCGGTCTGAGACTACGCCTTTAAACGGCAGCAATACCCATCCGCGTCCGGCGGAGCTTCGGACTCTGTTTAAGCGTTCCACCTTTGCATTCCCGCGACGGAGGCTATATCCTTACCAAAATCGCTTCGGACAGAATTGATAAGGAGACCCTTTGTATGGCTTTTTACCATGAGCTACGCGCTGTGCTCCCTGAGATTGACTTGATAGAAGACACATCGCTGAGTCGAAGGACGCAAGCTGCTTGGCAGATCGCGCTCAGGGCCGCGGGGATCACCGCTAATGACATGAACGAGATGCCGTTCTCGCTGCTCGCGAAGGGGTCCGGGGTCTCGTTGGCGGAGCACATTCGGGCCGTAACCAGGTCCGCGCTGGCTCTGGCGGACGAGATGACATCGTCTTATGGGGACCGCGTGAAGATCGACCGGGACCTCGTCGCAGCGGGCGGGCTGGTGCACGACATTGGGAAGGTGCTGGAGTATGAGAAGACTGATGATGGCTACCAGAAGGGCTATTACGGGAAAATGCTGCGGCATCCGTTCTCGGGGGTCTGGATATGCTCGCAGGCCGGGCTTCCGGTCGAGGTGATGCACATCGTTGCGGTGCACTCGAAGGAGGGCGATGGCGGCCACCGCAGCGTCGAGGCGAGCATCATCTTCCATTGTGATTTCGCGAATTTCGAACCATTTAGGGACTGACGCCATGACGTCGAAAAGACTTCGGGTAGCAGTGATATTTGGCGGCAGATCGGTCGAACACGAGGTCTCGATTGTCTCGGCCAGATCGTTCGTAGGCGCCATGCCGAAGGACAAGTATGAGCCTGTGCTAATCGGCGTGGACATGAAGGGTCAATGGCTGCTCTTGGGCGATGATTTTAAGGACGTAGGAGAGAGACTCGTGCCCGATTCTGGCCGGGCTCTCAGCCTTTTGACTGACGGTTCGCAGGACCTGCTATCACAAGCGAAGGCAATAGACAGAATGCGGGGCAGTCGAATGGGGCCGTTAGACGTCGTTGTCCCTATGGTTCACGGGAGTTTTGGCGAGGACGGCTGCATTCAGGGCCTCTGTGAGCTCGCGGACGTGCCCTACGTCGGCGCGGGCGTGCTCGGCTCGGCTCTCGGCATGGATAAGATAACCATGAAGCGGCTCTTCATGGCCGAGGGCATTCCTGTGCCCAAGTTCGTCGCAGTCGCCAAATGGGAGTGGGAGAAGCGGCCGAAGCGCGTCAAGAGCAGGATTAGGGCCAGAATCGGCTATCCATGTTTCGTGAAGCCCTCGAACTCTGGCTCGAGCGTCGGGATAACAAAGGTGCACGAGGCAAAGGAGCTGACCGACGCGCTGAATACGGCCGCAGAATGCGACCGCAGGATCATCGTCGAAAAGGCGGTTGAGGCGCGCGAGCTGGAATGCAGCGTTCTCGGCAACGACGAGCCAATCGCCTCGGTCGTGGGAGATGTGATCCCCTGCAACGAGTTCTACGACTACAACGCCAAATACGTTGACGAAAGGTCCGAGCTGATAATTCCGGCCAAGATTTCAGAACGCGCCTCGCACAACATCAAGAGCTGCGCGATCAAAGCCTTCAGGCTGCTCGACATAAGCGGCATGGCGAGGGTGGACTTCCTCATGGACAAGGCCACAAAACGGGTCTATCTGAGCGAGCTGAACACTGTCCCGGGCTTTACGAGCATCAGCATGTATCCCAAACTGTGGGAGGCGTCCGGCCTTTCCTATCCAAAGCTCGTTGACCGACTGATAGAGCTCGCGCTGGAGCGGCATCAAGAGAAGTCCGGCAGGCGCTTCGATTATGGAGGATGAGGATGGCCGCTAGAGATACATTACGTTCTGAGGATGTTCAGAAGACAATCGAGAGTATCGTGGCCAAGCTGGTGGCCGCTTATCAGCCGCAGAAAGTGATCTTGTTTGGCTCTCACGCATGGGGAAATCCCCGAGGAGACAGCGACATCGATCTATTCATCATCAAGGAGACGACGGATCGGTTGCTGGATCGTTGCATCGCGGTTCGACGAATCGTCTCCGATCCCAACCGCTTCGTTCCTCTGGAGGTGTTGGTTCTCACTCCTGACGAGGTATCAGAGCGAGTCGGCATAGGCGATCAGTTCGTTTGCGAAATCCTCGACAGTGGGAAGGTCCTTTATGCCTCGTGAGAATTCGTTGTATCCAGCCGACTGGTTCTGCTCGAGCGGGTTGTTTCATTGAACTCACTGAGAAATGAGATATGCTAAACACGGCGTTGAGCCCTGTTTTCATTCGAAGGGAAGTAGAAGCCGAAAGCTATGCGATTTCTTTGCACGCTGACGAAGAGCGAGTCGCTGATCATTTGACAATCCGTCAGGTTGAGTGCGCTTTGTTAAATTGCGTTGTTTTAGAGCGATATCCCGATAATCGCAGGGGAGAGAGCTGTTTGGTCGTGGGCCACACTCCTGAGAAGCGGCCTGTCCACATAGTGTGTGGCAAGGACGGATCGGGACATCTTTTTGTGATTACGGTTTACGTTCCCGGTATGCCGAAATGGAGAGACCCATATACCAGAAACAGAAATCAATCGAGGGAGGATTAAAGGATGGCGGCTGAGTATGCTGATTGCTTCTACTGTGGCGGGGCAGTGAAGGAGCAAAACGTTACAAGGGAGATCAGGTGGGAGGGCCAGCTGATCGTTTTTGAGAACGTTCCAACGGGCGTATGCACTCAATGTGGAGAGAAGGTGCTGAAGCCCCAGGTTGCCAAGTCAATCGATGCGGCTATTGAGGCGAAGAAGAAACCCTCCAGAATGCTCGAAGTTCCCGTGTATGAATATGGGACTGTAGTCGCCTAGTCGGGCGGGATTAGTCGAGCCGGTTTAGGAGGAGTCAGAGAGCATCTGGCTGGCTCGCCCCAAGAAGGGAAGGACGCAGGCAGACGCGGCAGAGAGAAAGATGATTTACATGGTAAGTGCGATCATTGAGAAGGACGAATACAGTTATTCTCCTTACTGCCCGGAGCTCAAAGATTGTATGACGCAAGGGGGCACGCCCGACGAGGTACATTGCAATAAAGGAGGCGATTGAGCTCTATACGGAAACGCTGTCGGAAGGCCCCCAAGATGCCCCTCTTAGCAAGGAAACCCAGACGAGGTCAGTCGAGGTGTGCGTTGGCTAAACCGGCTCGTATTTCCCCGCCTCAAGCAGAAAGCGTGCTGTTCCGCGTGTTATGCGGGTCAAGCTAATCTATGGGAGGATCATTATGAAAAACATTCCATCGGACATATACAAGCAGATCCAACAAGCCATTTGCAGACCGGAGGGAACAGTATCATTTAGGTATAAATCCAAAGAGCTATTCGACCCTGCGGCTGGCAGGGGCATTTTGGTTGAGATCCCTTCGAATGGACACGTTTTCCGGATTGAAAGAGATGAGGCTCTTGTGCTTCATTTCTTGCATTCGTCGCCTGGCACGGGCACGAGAGTTGCATCCATCGACTTAAAACAGGTACCTCCATCAGATACGGTTTTCTTAGCGTTTACTTGGTCACCCAAAGAAATAAACTTCCATCTGGGGCCTCAAGTTGCTGGAGCCAAATTGAGCAGTTCCCAGGGTGCTTTGTCGAAACGGCAGCTTAGGGTCGGGAAAGATGGAGATGTGTACGAAATCGGCGGTCCCGGAGTAGAGATAATAGGTGCATCCGTTTACAAAGGCGGGAAACCTGTCTTGCAGCCGACGGCAATTGATACTTGGAAAGAAATTATCAAGGCAACAGAGATCTTAGGAACTGGCAAATCTGATCAAGGATATATCTTTGAAGTTGCAGTCACTAACCTGACATTGGCAGTATTGGTTACAGGATTCGAAGCCTTCACAAAAAAGCGATTTCTAGAGATGGAGCAAGAGGGGATCGCACCTGATACAGCTGCTGTTCTGAATTCCTTTTTGTCACAAAGAGACAAAGATGCAGGAATAGCTGAAATGCTCAAATCCGAGGCCCAAGATGCACAAAAGACCGTCCTTGAGCTCACAGTGGAAAGAGATCGCATCAATTTTCAGAACTACCAGAAATGCAAACTCGCATACAATAAGGCTTATGCAATCACATTCGGAGATCTCGGTCTCCAGTCATTGACCCTAGAAAAGATAAAGAAATTCATCTTATACCGCCACCGAATAATCCACATTTCTGCTCTACTTGGCATGCTAAACCAACCAGAAGCTCCCCCAGACCAGCCGGTCTTCCCCAAGAAAGAACTTGCCGTTGAAGCTATCAGAGAATTCGATAGCTTCATTGAAAAACTTCACGAGGCAACTCTCAAACTGCGAAGAAAAGACTGATCAATACTCTATCATTGTGCTGGCCGAGGACGCGCCGTAAAGCCGGCCATATTGAGCCCGGGGGACACGATTGGAACGGGCCAAATGACCATCCGGCGCACCGCGCCTTCCCCTCTTTCTCAGACGCCCAGCGCTCGAAGCCGACATCAGTGTATAGGCCCCCAAAGCGCCCGAACTGACTTCCCCATTGCAGGCGGGGCCGTTGGTCCAGCAGTGGATTCGCGCGTTGCCCAGGGTTGACCGTTGTGTTAGTTTGCGGTCATGGGCAAACATGAGAAGCTATACGAGCACATAATGATGCGTCGGTCAGACGCGAACGTCCCTTTTGACGGGCTGTGCGAGCTTCTCAAACGACTTGGTTTTGAGGAGCGGGTGAGAGGAGGTCACCGCATCTTCACGATGATGGAGGTCGAAGAAATCCTCAATCTGCAGCCCAGAGATGGAAAGGGAAAACCGTACCAAGTCAAGCAGGTCAGGGACGTGATATTGAAATACAATCTGCGATTGGGAGAATGAACGTGGATGCGAGATATGAGGTCATCATTTTTTGGAGTGAGGAAGACGACGCGTTTGTCGCCGAGGTTCCGGAGCTTCTAGGCTGCATGGCCGACGGCAAGACACGCCAGGAAGCCCTCTTGAATGCCGAGCAGATCATCAAGGAGTGGATCGAGACTGCCAAAGAGCTCGGCAGACCGATTCCCCAGCCGAAGGGGCGCCTCGCCTACGCATGAGCGAAACCTCGAGAAGGCATAAAAGCAAGGTAAGCACGATCCTGAACTGTGTCGTAAGCAGGTATGGCTCAAGTGAGGAAAGAACTATGAAGTATACTGTCATAGTCCAGAAGGGACCGAACAGCTGAAAGGCTTACATTCCGGACCTCGCTGAAAGAGCAGACTTCGGCATAGTGGCCCTGGCTACGTCGGCTGAAACGGCAAAAGCCGACTCTCGAAACGCTCTTCAACATCACGCACTAGCGGACGACGGGCCGTTATGGTACCATGACCCAACGTTACGTTACGCCGCCTCCCATACCCATCCGAAGCTCTGCTCTTCTCGTTCATGGCGGAGTTCTCCTTTTCTATTCTTATTGATGTGTCTTTTTCGTTCCAAGCCAAACCCTTGCGGACGCTCATCTGCGAAAAGAATTGAAGGCGCTGCCGGCCTGTTATACTCTCCGCCCACGTTTGTCGTCCTTTCGCAAAGAGGTTACGAGGTTGGCCAGACTATTCGAGTATCAGGGCAAGGCGATCATCTCGGAGGCGGGCATCGCCGTGCCGAACGGGGAAGTGGTGGAGACGCCTGAACAGGCTGTTGAGGCGGCGAGGCGCGTGGGCCTGCCTGTCGTTCTTAAAGCGCAGGTCTGGGCGACTGGTCGCGCATCGGCCGGCGGAATAGATTTCGCGGCCGCGGTTGATTCAGTTGGCGAGAAGGCGGCCAGAATGCTCGGCCACTCGGTCAAAGGCCAGAAAGTGGCAAAGCTGCTTGTCGAGCAGAAGCTATCCATCGTGAAGGAGTTTTTTTTAGGCATAACAATCGACGACCACGAGAAGCGTCCCGTCCTGATACTTAGCACTGGCGGGGGGACCGGTGTGGAGGCGACGGCTGCCAGGCGGCCTGAGACGGTCGCACGGATGCACCTCGACGCGAGGCGGGATATCTACGAGTTTGAGGCCCGGGATTTGGTCTGCGGATTGGGTATTCGGGGCAAGGAGCAGAAGAGGCTGATACCTGTCGTCATGGCGCTTTGGGCCGCTGCCAGGAGGTGTGAGGCGCGGAGTGCGGAGATCAACCCGCTTGTGATGACGGATGACGGTGATTTCGTGGCGGCAGATTGCAGGATAGCGATCGACGATTACGCGGTCTTCCGGCATAAAGAGCTCGGCATCGAGATCGCCCGTGAGTTTGAACGTCCCGCGACCGAGCTGGAGCGAATAGCGTATGGCGTTGAGGCGGGCGACTATCGCGGCACGTTTTATTTCTTTCAGATGATTCGGGATTTCGAGAAGGGGGAGGGGGTCATTGGCTTCCACGGGGCCGGCGGCGGCGGCTCGATGATGTCGATGGACGCAGTGTTGAAGAAGGGCTACAAGCTCGCCAACTTCTGCGACACAAGCGGCAATCCACCCGCCTCGAAGGTCTATCGCGCCGCGAGGATCATTCTCGCGCAGAAGAACATCGACGGCTACTTCGCGTCCGGTTCGGGCGTCGCTAGTCAGGAACAGTTCCAGTCGGCGCGTGGCCTCGTCAAGGCGTTCGCGGAGGAGGGCCTTAGCGTTCCGGCGGTGATTCGGCTTGGTGGCAACTCCGAGGAAGTCGCGATTGAGCTTCTCGGGCGGTTCTCGGACTATTGGCCTGCGCCGCTAGAGGCTTATGGTCGGGACGACACACCCGAGTTCTGCGCCGACAGGCTGTCGGTCATCATGTTGCTTCCGGCGAGGCAAAAAGAGGTCAAGCGCTTCGATTTCCCGAGCGAGTTTACGTATTCGTTCAAGACCCTGACAGGATGGGTGCGCTTCGACCACGCACGGTGTCTGGATTGCGGGGACAAACCGTGTATCGACGCCTGTGTTCGGGACATTCTTAAGGTTTCGGATGGGGTCCCGAAGCTCTGTATAGCGGAGGAGGCGGCAGCAAAGGGGCGCTGCGTGGAATGCCTCGCGTGCGAGCTCGAATGCCACGCGCGTGGGGGCGCTGGCATCAAGATCGAGCTGCCGATTGAGGGACTGGAGGAATGCACCGGGCGGGACGACGAGTGAGTCTAAGGGTCCCGAATCAGTTCCATAGAGGTCTTTTGCGGTGTCGATACTGATTGACGAGACGAAGCGCGTTTTGGTTCAGGGGATCACGGGCCGGGAGGGCATGGTCCGCACCAAGCTGATGCTCGATTATGGGACTCGGGTCGTCGCGGGGACATCGCCCGGCAAGGCCGGCGAGACGGTCCATGGTCTGCCAGTCTATGATACCGTTGCCGAGGCCGTTGAGCGGGAAGGCTCATTCGACGTAAGCGTGGTCTTCGTGCCCGGGCCATTCGTGAAGGGCGCGGCGCTCGAGGCGATATATGGTGGCATCCGGCTCTGTGTGCTTGTTCCGGACCGCGTCCCGATTCACGACGTGTGTTTTGTTTCCGAGGTCGCGAAGGAGCACGGGGCGAGCTTCGTTGGGCCGAACACCCTCGGGCTCATGAGCCCCGGGCGGGCGCTTGTCGGGATGATCGGCGGGCGGTCCGAGTTCGTGCGCGACAACTTCAAGCGCGGCCCCGTGGGGGTCGTGTCCCGAAGCGGCGGGATCACAACCTCGATCGCGTACTACCTGAATAAGATCGGGATTGGCCAGACGACCGTCATGCACGTGGGTGGGGACCCAATAGTGGGCATTGACCTCGCCCAGGCTGTGGGACTTTTTGAGGAGGACGACGAGACCCGCGCGGTGGTCATGTTCGGGGAGATAGGTTCCAGCCAGGAGGAGCATGTCGCGTCGCTCGTCTCGTTGGGTAGCCTCACCAAGCCGTTGATTGCGTTCATAGGGGGCGCGGCGGCACGGCATGGGATGCGGTTTTCGCACGCGGGCGCTATCATCGAGGGCGGGCGCGGCACCCACGCAGGTAAGGTCAAGGCGCTTCGGCACGCGGGCTGCACCGTAGTTGAGAGCTTCAGTGATATACCGCACATCACGCGCGAGGTGCTGGAGGCAAACAAGTAGCAGTTAAGTGAATGAGCCCGTTTTTGGGCGGGAGGTGAGTCGATTGAGCGAGAAGATGTGGGAGACCAAGATAACCGACGTTGCGCCGAATCGGATACGGTTGAGGGGGTATCCGATGGACAACCTGATGGGCAGGGTCTCTTATTGCGAGGCGTTCTTTCTTGCGATCACGGGCGAGCTGCCCAGGCCGGAGTATGGAAGGCTGCTCGATGCAATACTGGTCTCATCTGTCGATCATGGCGTTACGCCGCCGTCGGCGACGGCCGCGATGACGATCGCCTCGACCGGCAACCCGTTGAATGCTGCGATCGCGGCCGGGGTGCTTGCCATCTCGCGGTTCCACGGGGGCGCCATTGAGGGGTGCATGGGGGTCCTGACGCAGGCGGTTGCGAAGACGCAAACGTGCGGGCTGAGCGTTGAGAAGGCTGCGGCCTCGATCGTTCGGGAGAATAAAGAGGCCAAGAGGCGCATTCCCGGATACGGGCACCGATACCACACGGATGACCCGCGGACGGAGCGGCTGTTTGAACTCGCGAAAGAAGAGGGTGTGTGGGGTCGTTACCTCGACATGGCGGTAGCGATTGAGAAGGCTCTGTTTGAGGCCTCAGGCAAGCACCTGCCGATCAACGTCGATGGCGCTATCGGGGCGGTGCTCTGCGAGATGGGCATTGACCCGAAGATCGCCAACGCATTCTTCATCGCCTCGCGACTTCCGGGCCTGGTCGCCCATATCCATGAGGAAATGACCACGCAGAAGCCGATGCGCCGCATCGTTGCCTCGGATGCGAGATACACCGGACCAGGCGAGCGCCGGATTAAGTAGCCTGGGCCCGGCTCATCCCACCAGGGGTTACTCGGTCCGGGACAAGACGTAATGCGCGAGCTGGCGCAGTGGCTCGGCTGGCTCACCGTATCCATCGAGGAATGCAAGCGCGGCCGAGATGTGGTCGCGAGCCTTTTTCGCCGCGTCGTCAATACCCAAGAGCGTTGCGACGGTCTGCCCCGGGTGGGCATACTGGAGACTGGATCGGCCCGTGTCCGACCTCTTACGAGCGCTTGTATTGGATGCGTCAGCGATGGGGTCGCTTGAGGATCGATGCCCGCGCGTGGGGTAGTCGAGAATGTCGTCGGTGATCTGGTAGGCCAGGCCCAAGTCATGGGCGTAGCTTCCAACAGCGTGTATGTCTCGTTCGCTGGCCCCTGCGAGTACGGCGGGGACCTGAGCGGAAGCGACAAAGAGCGAGCTAGTCTTGCGGTCGTTTGCGACCTCGATTGTCTTGAGGTCTTTGGAGGCGTTAGATAAGAGCTCGGCCATCTGCCCGGCTGCCATTCCGCAAGTCCCCACTGTCCGGGCGAGGCAGGTCAAGGCGCGGCTCGTGACGTTGGGCGGCAGCGCCAGCGCCGCGGCGTTCTCCCCGAGATGTGCAAATCCACGGGAAAGGAGCGAAACGGCCGTCAAGACGGCGGTCGCCTCGTCGAACTTGCAGTGAAGCGAGGGCTTGCCGCGCCTGATGCGGGAATCGTCCATGCAAGGCAAGTCGTCGAAGATCAAAGAGCTAGTGTGAATGCACTCGACCGCGCAGGCCGCGTCAAGGAAACCTCGCGCCTCGTGCCCGAGCATCTCCGCAACCGAGAAGACGATGTAGGGCCGAAGCCTCTTGCCCCCGGAAAGCGCGTATTGGGCTGCAAGGGCTAAGCGACCAGATGGCGCGAGTCCCGCCTGCGGCTGATCGGTTCTGCTGGGTTGCTTAAATGCAGCGACAGGCCCGTCGGGCACGGCTTGGGCTACGAACTCCTGACAAGTTCTTGGGGCGCTGCGTTCGAGGGCGCTGTTAACCAGCGCTTGCCATTGTGCGAGTCTGGAATCGAAGTCCATCAGTCGGACACGAATTCGAGCGCCCGCTTAAGTTTCGACTTCTGGTCCATCGATTCCTTGTGCCGCATGTTGACCAGCTCTATGACATCCGTTGGAGCCTTGGCCATAAACTCACGGTTGCGAAGTTTCAGCTCGTCGGTCTTGATGTTCTTTTCGATTTTGGCCAGGTCTCGTCTCAAACGGTCCTGCTCTTTGTTAAAGTCGATGATGCCCTCCAGCGGCACGAATATCTCGCAGTCGGTCGCAACGGCGGTCGCGCAGTGCTTCCGCTGGGGCTCGTCATCAGTAATTGTCAGGCTGCCCGTCTTGGTCAAAGAGACCACGTAGTCCTTGTGCTCTTGGAGCAAGGTGCGCAGGTCGTTGCTCTTGGAATAGACTACAAGCGGCGCGAGCACGGATGGCGGGACGTTCATTTCACTCCGCATCGTTCTGGCCTTCGTGATGATCTCCATTAGGACGGCCATGGAGCGCTCCGCGTCGTCATCTACAAAGGCCGTGTCGCCCTTCGGCCAGTCCGCCACAGCGACGCTAATCGGGCTTCTCGCGCCCCTCGGGAGATGCTGCCAGACCTCCTCTGTTATGAACGGCATGATCGGGTGGAGGATACGCAGCAGGATGTCGAGCGTCCCGCAGAGTAGCCTTTGGCAGTGCGTTCTTTGGTCAGGGTCGTTTTGTTGATACAGATCGAGCTTCGCAAGCTCTATATACCAGTCGCAATACTCGTGCCACACAAACTGATACAAGACGTCGCATGCCTCGTAGAACTTGTATTCATCGAGGTCTTCGGTGACGTCGCTTACGACCCGGCAGAGCCGGCTGAGTATCCACCTGTCGGCCAGTGAAAGCGGTTGTTCCTTGGACAGCGCGCTGAGGTCGGCAAGCGTTGTGAGCCCGGCCCCCTCGCCTACGACGCTTGCGCCTTGCCCTTCGTCGTCGGACAGGTTCATCAGGATGAAGCGCGACGCGTTCCACATCTTGTTCACGAAGTTGCGGTATCCGGCGACGCGGCCCTCGGAGATTGGCAGCGATTGCCGTCCCGGAACCGATTGGATGGCGAGCGCGAACCGGACCGCGTCCGTCCCAAAATCTGCGATGAGTTTTCTGGCATCGACCACGTTGTCCTTGGACTTGGACATCTTCTGGCCCTTCTCGTCGCATATCAACCCATTGAAATAGACGACCTTGAACGGGACCTCGTTCATGCTGTAAAGGCCCATCATGATCATCCGAGCGACCCAGAAGAAGATGATGTCGAAGGCCGTTATGAGGCAGGAGGTCGGGTAATAGCGCCTCAGGTCAGCGGTATCCTCCGGCCAACCGAGCGTCGAGAACGGCCACAGCGCGGAACTGAACCAGGTATCCAGAACGTCCTCATCCTGAACTATGTCTTCCGACCCGCACTTGTCGCACCTCTCTGGCTTGCTCTCTGTGACGATTGTCTCGTCGCACGACTGGCAATAATAGGCCGGTATCCGGTGCCCCCACCAAAGCTGCCGTGAGATGCACCAGTCGCGGATGTTCTCCATCCAGTCGTAGTAGAGGTTCGCCCAAGTGGGCGCTATGAATTGAACGTCCCCGTTCTTGACGGCGGCTATGGCGGGCCCCGCCAAGGGCTTCATCCTCAAAAACCACTGCTGCGAGAGGTATGGCTCAACGATAGTCTCGCACCGCTGGCAGTGCCCTACGGTGTGCTTGTGAGGCTCGATCTTCTCGAGCAGGCCGTTCTGCTTGAGAAACTTGACCAGTTTGCGGCGGCACTCAAACCTGTCGAGGCCCGCATACTCGCCGGCGTTCTGGTTCATCGTCCCATCCTTGTTCATGACTGTGATGCGCGGCAGTCCGTGGCGGTTGCCAGTCTCGAAATCGTTTGGATCGTGCGCCGGAGTGATCTTGACGATACCCGTCCCGAACTCCGGATCGACCTTGTCATCGACGACCACGGGCATCTCGCGGCCGATGACCGGAAGAACAATCGTCTTTCCTTTGAGATGCCCAGCCCGTTTGTGCGAGGGATGAATGGCGACTGCTGTATCGCCGAGCATCGTCTCCGGCCTCGTCGTCGCGACCACTATATGATCGACCGTGTCCTTTATTGGATACTTGATGTAGTATAGATTGCCGTCCACCGGGCGATGAACCGCCTCGAGGTCCGAAAGCGCGGTCTGGCACCTCGGACACCAGTTAATGATGTAAAAACCCCGGTAGATGAGGCCGTCCTTAAAGAGCTGGACGAAAGCCCTAGTAACGGCCTTGCATAGGCCCTCGTCGAGCGTGAAGCGCTCCCTGGACCAGTCAAGCGCCCCGCCGAGCTTCTTCAGCTGGTCGGTGATATTCTTGTGGGACGAGTGCTTCCACTCCCAGACTCGCTCGACGAACTTCTCACGTCCAAGGTCCTTTCTGGTCAGCCCTTCCTTCGCGAGCTCCCTCTCGACAACGGTCTGCGTGGCGATGCCAGCGTGGTCTGTGCCCGGCAGCCAAAGCGTGTCGTAGCCCGTGGCACGCTTGAACCGAATCACGAGGTCCTGCAGCACCATCGGCAGTAGATGCCCCGTGTGCAAAATGCCCGTCACGTTCGGCGGCGGGATTACGATGCAGAACGGCGGCTTGCCCGAATCAGGCTGAGCCTTGAAGAGCTCATGTTCCTCCCAGAACCGATACCATTTCTCCTCGTATTGTGAGGGTTCGTATCTTTTGTCGAGCGATATTGCCATACTACTACTGCTTCTCGCTTTGCGACTTGAACATCTCGGCAATGAGCCTCTCCGAGAGCTTCGGCAAGAGCTCTTGAACCGCACGCTTTGCCATTTGCCGCATCTTCTCGCCCAGTGAGCGCTTCAAGCTGGCCTTCAACTCGACGCTGAGGCGCTCCAAAGCCCTATCGACCAGGCCGTCGATCATCTCGTCCATGAACTCCCGATCACCTATTGTGCTCTTCCCACCGATCTCCGTTTCTTCTGTCACAGTCCTTGCCTCTAAATGTTTATCTTCGTCTGAGGACGTTCTGATCTTGCTGATAGTTGCCTTATCGAGAAGCTCCGCTGATTCCTCGCGACCTATTCCCTCGTCCAGCGGGACCTCATCGATCTCTTCCGGTCCCACATCCAGGGCATCTAGACCCAATTCCACCTCATCCAGCGCGGATACTCCCGCTTCGCCTCTCAGCTCCTTCAAGGCCTCGGAAAGCGCCTCATCAAGCTCATCGTCCGAAATCGTTATTGACTCTGGTGCAACGCGCCGGTCTGGGGCGGCCGCAAGAGCTGCTTCCTCGGGTTCCGGAGCTGCTCTGACAAGTGATTCGACCCTTTCCCTCAGCCCGTTCGCCGTAAAGGGTTTGAGCAGTTTGGCGTCAGGGCCAAGGCGCGGAAGCTCCGAGCGGCTCTCACCATCGAACGCTCCCTCCAAGAGAAGTATCTGAATCCCACCCGTGACCTCGTTTTGCTGGAGCTCGCTGCACAACGCCGCGATGTCTCGCCCATCAGAGGGAACGTCAAGCACTATCAAGTGGGGCTGCAGCTCGGCGACGTTCTGGACGCTGCCCCGGTCAAAACTGATGGCCGCGACGTCGTAACCCTCCGAGAGACTCGCGGACACAGTGCGCGCCATATAGGGGAAGTCAGACCAAACAACTACTCTCTTGTTCACCTCAATTCGCCTCTTTCTTGCTCTTGTCGCTCTCCTTGCTCCCCGTCAATGACGCCTCACCCGACGAGAGCCCGCCCTTGACGGGATTGCCTGCCGCATCTACTACAGCAACACCTCGCGGAACGTTCAGTTTGAACAAAGAGCTATCGAAGCTCTTGGGCATCGTGATCCCCGAAAAAAACATCCGGGTCCTGTTCCCATAGATGTCCCAGTAGGCGGTTTCCTGCACTAGGAGCGTCTTTTTGTCGATGGCAAGGTCAATCCTCAACAAGTTGCCCATCGGCTGTCTTGGAACGATCCTTATTACGTAACGATTGAGCTTCTGAGCCTCATTGTCATCGCCGATGAGCCTCGCCTTGAATCGTTCCAGAACGTTGCCCTTGCCGCCCAACAGGTCAAGCACGGCCTTTAGTTCCTCGACTTCACCAGCCTCGCTATAAACCAGCTGCTTGTCGGACGGCACATAGAAAAGAACTCTGCCGCCAGAAATCACGAGGTGCTGCGCCTCAGGCATCGCGTAATCCCACCTGACCTTGCCGGGCTTCTCCGCGTAATAGAAGCCGCTCGCAGTCTGCTCTTTGGCCATCGTGGCGTTGAAGGTCACCTGCCTGAACGACGCCTGAATCCGATCAATCGAGGCGTATCGCGCCTGCACCTTTGCAAGTATCGTCGCAACGCTTGGCTCGCCGACCTCGGCCGCGAAAGCACCAGACAAGCCTAGCAAGCACGCCAGGCACCACAATATGAGTGCTCGTCTCCTAACATCTCGCATTGTTGTCCCTCCGGATTCTGAAACTCCCCTAGCCGATCAGCCAGTCATTATCAATTATTATACTGCGTCATCTTGACCTCATTCAAGCCCGGTTTAAGAGGGTTTCCCCATTGGGGAAACGGGAGAAAAGGAAAAAAGGCAAAAAGGCGAAAGGAGAGAGATCAACGTAGCCCGATAGGCTCGGTCCTGTCCCTGGGGAATCCGAGACGGCCTGTCCAAGCCTCTCTTTCGTGGATCAGTACGGTGTTACTTCTCGCCACCAACAGCTCGTCCAGACTCGTTGGGTAACTCGCTCCTGGCCACGCACTAGAGACAGAATGCGCTCACGGAACGAACCGACGCTCAATCCTTTTTCGCCAGACCTGCCGGTTGCGCCTCACCTGCTGGCTGGCCGGGAGGAGGCGCTGTCGCAGATTGAGGCGGCGCTCCGTGCCACTGCATTGGGGAAGCCGAGCCATCTGCTTATCGTCTCGGACCCGTGGCTTGGCAAAACGTCCCTGGCGCTGCGCGCTGAGCGCCTGGCCCAGGGCCTCAAGTCGATTGAGGCCTCTCCCGATGTGGCGAGCACGCGATTCACGCCGGTCTTCTGTTCGGTGGGCGCCTGCACGAGCCTGATGCAGGTCTGCAACGTCATCATAAACGAAACAGCAAGAAGACAGGGCACATACTACGCATCGCTTATCAAGCGGCTTCTGCGGCGGATCAACGGCCTAAAGCTCGGGCCGTTTGGCATAGAGCTCGAGGCGAGCAAGGAGATACGGGGCGCCGCCGTCTCGTCATTTCCTCACGTATTCGCGGACGTTCTGTCGGCTTCCAACGGTGGATGCGATGAACATCACGTTTTCCTCCTGATACTCGATGAGGTTCGAAATATCGCAAGGATTAGCGGCGTCGCATTGCTTCTGAAGGCCCTCATAGAGCTTTTGAGCAAGGAACATCCCTCGAAAGCGGTGCTGCTAATGACGGCAAATCCAGCCGATGTGGAAATGCTTTGCTCGCAGGACGATTCGTTCGCGAGCATGTTCACCTCGATACGACTCGGTCTGCTTACCGGGCTGGAAGTTGCGGAGCTGCTGACCTTGACCCCACGATGCGGGCGGCCATCAAAGGTCTTCACAGACGACGCAATCGACCTGATCGCAACCCTGTCTGCGGGCTACCCAGGCTTCGTGCAGCAGATAGGCCAAGCGGCGTTCGAGCTGTGTCCAGGGCCATTGATTGACGTAAGCGTAGTGAAAAGGGCGCTCTACGGGACGAGGTGCACAAAGGGGGCGCTTGCGTCGGTCGCGGACAAGCATTTCCGTCACTTGCTCGATCTTGAGCCGGTTTACGCACGCATCCTCGACGTCATTGATCGTGCGGATTCTCCCGTAACTTCCATCTACGTCAAAAAGGCCATCCCCAAAATCAAGAACCTGGGTCCCTACCTTCGCAAGCTCATGAATCGCAGCGCGATAAGGAAGCTCGGACCCAGTTCGCGCCCAAGATACGCCGTCGCAGCACCAATCGTCTCGCTGTGGCTGCACCTTCAGCGCGTCGT
>CAYZPW010000053.1:0-14433 GCA_964480475.1 uncultured bacterium
TTTTTGGCCGCCTCCAGCTCTTCGAGGATGTAGTTGAGTCCGGACTTGAGCTCTTCCTCCTGTCTGTGTTCATGCCCCTTTCCGTCCTTCCAGCGTTTCCACAAGTCCAAGCACACGCCCACAATCAGTGAGGAGAAAGTTGCTATCCCCGCGCCAACCAGAAGCCATGTAATTCCAGTTGGGCCCGTCGCGTCGCTCATTGCTCAGTATCACCCTCGCTCAGCAATTTCTCGATCTCCGGAATACAAGCCTCGATCGCTTCAAGGCATGGCTTCCGGATGGGATTCACGGCCTCATCGACGGGATCCCTCTGAAAGGCCTTGCGAAAAGCGCCATCATTCCCATCCTGAACAGTCTGTGATACCGCTGAATTAACTACATCAAGATACCCGTATACTTTGTGCAAATTGTCTTGGAGTTCTGGTGACAGGGAACTCAAAAGGCCTTTATTCCTCAATTCAGTCAGACCCCGAGTCGATTTAGGCCTCCAATTCCTGTTATCGCCCTTATTCAGAAGCGCATCACTCCCTTGCGCGGTCTTAAGCTCACTTAGGACTAGCGTGATTGCCATCTTAAGACCCTCATTCCGTCTTAGCTCCCGCAGTTGCTCATCGCGCGTTCGACCTCCCTTGTCTCGAGCCACGTTGAACCTGTGGTTTAGCCAAACGCCAATGAGCACAAATAGCAGAGAGCCAGCGATCCAGTAACATGCATCAGTCATCCTTCATCGCTCACCTTCCGGCTCTCTCCCGGTAGTAAACGGCATGGCTGCCCTTCTGACGGTCAAAGACGAATCCCGCCTTTAAGGCTGCCCTGACCACTTCCCTGGCCGTTACAATAGGGAGCTTAGGACTCAAAGGGCGACCTCTACTGGCTTGATGAAGATGTCCTCCACTGGCAGGGACTCACCATGTGCGCGAAGACTCTCCAGGTACGCCTCAATCGCCTCCCTGACATTGGCGAGGGCCTCGTCCAGTGTGTCGCCCTGCGTGTGGCAGCCTTTCAGGGCAGGCCAGAACGCGTGGTAGCCGCCCTCCTGTTCCCGCTCCAAAATAACCGTAAAATGATGCGTCTCCATCATCTCCCTATCTCCTTAATCCGCAATCGGTCATCCTTCGTCCTTCATCTTTCCGCCTTCATCCTTAGCAGGTGCGAGGCATTGGAACACAGATTTGGCGATGGATCAAGAGGGCTGAAAGGCGGAAGGATGAAGGATGAAGGATGAATCATTGATCGTAGTGGCCTTCCTTTTCGTCGTTCCCAAAGCCGCAATCCCCAATCGCTCGTTCTTCATCCTTTAGCCTTCCGCCTTCATCCTTTAGGCGTAGGGGAATCTGGCGTTAAGCGTCAACTGCTTATGAAAGCGGGGACCCGGTGTGGCGGGTCCCGGCTTGTGTCGAGAATCAGAGCGATAACGCAAAACGGAATAAATGCCGAGGTGAGGCAATTGACGCAATCAGCATACGAGGTGCTTCAGAATGGGGACGAATCGAGCGGTCGCGGCTTGCGCGGGACGGTTGTTTCGCGGGCCCGTCTATCGAAGCTCGCTGAGGTTGAGAACCATCGGCGCTGGTATAACAACCGGGACGTTCGCATTCCGCTCTACGAGAACATGACAGCGGCCCAGCTGTTGCTTCGGCTTCCTATCTCAATCGGTATTCCCAGGCAGATAGTTGACAACTCAGCCGATGCGTTGTTCGGCGACGGTCGTTTCACAGGCGTTCGGATGATCGGCCCCGACGACGCGGAGAGCGCCCGGCTTCAGGCGCTGTGGGATAGGGTGTTCAGCGACAACTCCATGCGACAGCGGCTCCTGACCGACGCCCTCGACACGGGCATCTGCGGCGGGATATTCTACTCCATCAGTTACTCCCCGGCAGGCCCAAGCGTGTTCAAGGTGCAGTCCATTAGCTACGATCAGCTGTGGGACGTCGAGTTGGACGAGCTCGATACCGAGAAAGTGGTGGCCTACATCTTTCAGTGGGAGCAGCTCGAACGGGACTCGGGGGACGACCAGACGAGGCGCTGGTATCGAGTCGAGATAGACGCGGATAGGATCGTGAGGATGCGCGCGGCTCGTCCACACACAACAGGCAACGACGGCGAGGGGGTCGAGTTCGAGGTGACGAGCATCTCGGAGCACAACCTCGGAATAATCCCAGTCGCACACGTCGCCAACTCCATCCAGCGGATGCAGACGGTCGGCGATTCGGACATCGCTCCTCTCGTCCCAATGCTTGACGCGCTCAATCAAATGATGTCGGACGCCTATTGGCAGTGCTACAACGACCAGTCGATACTCAAGGCGATCAACATCGCGGCGCCGGACACTGATGACCTGGAAGAATCGGCCATTCGCCTCGGGGGAGACCAAATCCACTTCCTGACGCAGAACGAGCAGCTGAACCAGGACATCGTGCGGATGAAGCCAGTCGGCATTCCCGAGAGCTTCTTCAGGACGATTGATCTCCTCGTAGGCCAGATTTACAGGACCGCGGGTGAGTCTCATCTTGACCCGCTCAAGTGGACGGGGACCAACATCTCAGGCGTCGCGCTTCGGTTGCTTTATGAGCCGCTGGCCAAGAAAACGTATCGAAAGCGTATTTACTGGGCGTCGGGACTCGAGCGGCTCGCCAAGATCATATTCGCCTACGCTAACTCCAAATCAGTCGTGTTGTCGGAGTCTGGTGGCTTCGTGCTTGGTGGCCCTCAATACCAACTGGACGATATCGAAGTCCTCTGGGGTTCACTGATGCCTGGCGATGAGGTCGAAGAGCAAAAGCTGGTTCTGGACGACCTTTCGGCCGGCCTGATCGGTGTGGATGAGGCCAGGCGCAAGCGGGGACTATTACCGTAAGTCGAAAGTCAGAGGTCGAAAGTCCGACAGCATGGGGTTCGCCAGGGCGAATGTCTGTCCGATGAGTTTAGGTGCTCAAATCGAAAAACAAGGGAGGTTTAGATGGCTGATCAGGAAACAGTCGAGGAGAGAGTGGAAGCAGGCGCTGAGGTTGAGGCGTCTGGCGAGGAGACTGAGGTGGATAGGGAAGAGGTTGAGCCCGGCCCTTCGGACGATAGGGCGGAACTTCTGCGGCGAGCGGTGTTCGCTGAGGAGGCGCTGGAGCTCTCGCGTTATATTGGGGACAGGGACCTCTTACAGCGGCTTCGTAGTGTGATTGCTGGCCAGACGGAGGTTGAGCTCAAGCAGAAGCTTTCAGTCTTGAAGGATGTTCTGGCGCATATCAAGGAATCTCAGGGCGGCGACCGGCCCACCCAGGAGAGTTTCAAAGAGATGGTCGCAAGCGAGGTTCAGCGGAATCTCGATCAACTCAATAATGCCGCGGAGACGGTCGATGCGGCGGTCGGCCAGATGCCAGGCGGAAGCAGGCCGACGGCGAAGGACAGCGCGGCGTCGCGGCTGAGGCGCCTGGCTAGGGTGAGAGGCATCCTCATCAAGTAGTTTCAAGTTTCAGGTTTCAAGTTTCAGGTTCAAGGCACGAAAGCAATTTAGGAGGAGGAAGAGAAGATGGCGTGGAAGAACAAGGACGCTCGGGGCAGCTGGGAGGCGATAGCGAGCGTTGACGTTGAAGAGAATGAACTGATGCACATCACCACTGACGGCAAGACTGTGCTTGCCGACGCCTCAAGCGCCGTTGCGCGGGAGGCGCACGGTTTCGCTGCGCTTCGTGGTTACGAGGCAGGCGAGCGTGCGACGCTCGTGCGCAGTGGAAAGATAGCGGGGATAACCGACGACGCAGGCGACCCGTTGACGACTGGGTCAATATATTATCTTAGCGAGACGGCGGGCAAGATCACCGCCACCAAGCCGACCGCGGACGGCGACGTGACTCAGGTTGTAGGCGTTGCTGCGGGACCCAACGAGCTCAATATCTCGATTGGGCCGGCGTTTGTGGTCGCAAGTTCAGGAACCTTTCTACAGGCTCTCTAATCGACGCGCGAAGTAACCCACTAACAACACCAAGCATCACATAGCAGAGAAGGGGAATACATTGGCTACATTTGACAGCTATCAGTATCGTGGCGGCGTCTATGTGGGCGGCGTTTACGGGACTGACACGGATATTGACTGGCGGCAGGTCCTCAAAGACGTTCAGGGCCTTGCAAAGGCCTATAACGACCGAGATGTCTCGGGTCTTGCGGACCGCTTGACGCACAAGACGACGAGCGAGGCAGTCAAGCAAGAGATAAACCGCCTGGTCGCAAAGGAGGTCGCCGAGGGGCGCGAGCCGGATGTCGAGTCCACGAGCGTCTATGAGTTTGCCCTACCGATCAAGGAGTTTGAGGTAGGCTTCTCGCTGACGAGAACCGCCCAGAAGAGGATCGATCCGAGAAGGATAGAGAACCTCTTCGCCAGCGTGATTCAGGCGCATCTTCAGCAGCGGCTCAAGAACGCACTGACGCCCGTTTTCTCCACCAACCCGGCGGGCAGTGAGTGGGGAGGGACGTGGCAGGTGAACACCGACTGCCCTGATTTCCAGGCGAACTCGTTCTTTGGCACGCCGCACACTCACATTTTTGCCAGGACCGCGACCAGCCTGACGTTCGATCATCTGCGGATGCTGGCCGAGGAGATACAGCATCATGGTTTCGGTGCACCTGGGGTCTATGGTGAGAAGAACCTGCTGCTTCTGGTGAACGTAGCTCAGGCAAATGACTTAATCCAGCTCGCAGACTGGACAACATACTCGGGACTGCCTGACTCTGTCGTTGAACGACTCGCGCTTGACGGGATCAACGTCAATCAGGGCATAGGCGGGTTCATCGTCAACGTCAACAACATGATTCCGGAGAACTACGCCGTTGCCATCGCTCTTGACACGCCTTATCCGGCGGTCACGACGCGCGTTGAGCGGCAGCGTCAGTATCAGGGGCTCGTGCTTGAGACGCCATTTGAGGGCTCGCAGTATCCGTTCCGCGATTCTGTCTTCACGTTTTCGGAGGGCTGCACATTGACGCAGCCGAGCGCGGTTGCGGTTCTCATGCTTGGCGCAGATGACAACAGCACGGATGAGGACATCAGCGATTACGTAGTGCCCGAGTTCTACGCGTAGTCGAGGAGGATCAACGTGAACGCTTCAGACTTCGAGGTAAGGCTCCGGGCAGTGCTTTCGGACCTTTCGGAACGGCTTACGGACGGGCAATTCGAGCAGGCGATCGCGTCTGCGACCGATATAACAGGGATTTCACTGCCGACAAGCGATCCGGAGATGATCGAGGCGCTGCTCAACAGGGGTGAGGCGATCTGTCTTGAGACGCTTCAAAACGACTGGCTGCCGCGGTTCGACGTGACGTATGCGGGGGACAAGCTCTCACGGGCGGATGTGGCGGAGCAGATCGAGCGGAAGTTGGCACGGCTTGACAAGCGCTGGGAGGTTCTCTCGAGGCGATACAAGCCCAGCGCCGAGCGCGGCTCAACAAGTGTCTCTGTCGGCACGGCACATCGGGTCTGAGGGGACTTTTCGATGGCACGCGAGTCGGACGGGTCAAGAGAGAGATCGCAGCTATTTCGCGACATTCATCAAGCAAGTAACGAAGCGCGACAGATTAGGGGTTGGCAGAAGGCGTCCATAAGGCGGCTTATTCAGAGCGATTCACCCGGCATCGGTCTGCCGCCGACGGACGCCTACGCCAGCGGCCTCATCGATCTGAAGGTCTGCGCCTCATCCGTGCCGCAGGAGCTCTGCGACGGGCCAGTCGCCTCGACAACAAATGCGGCCATGCGGTTTGAATTCTGGAACGTCGAGGTGTTTCTGGGTGACGAGGTCCTGTTCGACGGTGATGCTTACGATGTGAGGCAGGTTGAGGATAGAACGCCAAGCGTTCTTCTAGCGAGCGTCGAGACTCAGAGCGGCGTCGTCGTGCTAAAGGCCAACGATGCTCCTGAGGAACCTGTCGCGGCGATGTGTGTCGTCAGCACAAAGCCTGCCGCCCAAGTCTCTTTCAAACTCGAATACACGGATGGGAACGGTAAGGAGACGGTCTCGGACCCGATCACATTTGCCACGGACTGCCAGGTGGGCGATTCTCAGGTGATTACGATCGGCGGCGAGGAGGCGGCTGTCTCCTCAGTAGAGGATATCGCGGAGTTCGAGGGCGAGCTCGGTGGCGGCGTGCTGAGGATTACGGATAATTGCCCCTTCAGAACGCGCGCGCTGACCGAGCGACGAGTTGGCGGCCAATAAGTTCGCCTCGCCGTACGGCCGAGTCTGAGATGAAAGGCGAATTAGCGGTTGATGAGGCCGACTTCTGAATCCCGCACTGACATCTACTATGGAGAACGGACATGACATTGCCAGATAGCGCGAAACCGCGGAACAAGCGCCTGTCGTTCTACAAGTTCGTTGTCGATAATCTGTCGGACGACGTGCCAGTCATCGTTCAGGGATGCTCCGACCTATTTGGTGGATGGGTTGATCCTCGGACCGTTGACTCGCTCTCGAGCTGGATCGAGCTGTTGGTTGACAGCTTTTCTGGCGGCCTGAACTCCAAGATGAGGGTCAGGTTCGTCGTCAACGTTCGTGAAAACCGCGACGACGAGAACTTCCAGATGAAGCGCATGGACGAGGTGCTCGGGGCGATCTTATCGCTTCTCAATCTCTCGGGCGGTGCAGTCATTCCCATTTACGACTTCTCGGATCCGGTCAACCCCGAGAGCATCGGCGAGGGACAGGGCCTCGGCTTCATCCCTCGGCACACGCCCGAAAAGGACGGATTCATGGATGATGACGGAGGTGTGAAGCGCTATGAGCTCCACTACGAGCTTTGGCTCTGGCAGGAGGGCGTGGCGCCTTGAAAGCCGGTGCGCAAGGGTGTGCGAGGCTGTCGTCCGGAATGTGGCTAGGATGGGTGATGGGCCGTGTGGCGCCAGTGCTTGGCGGCTGGGACGTAAGTCGTTGCATGTGGGTAGGGGCGCGGTCTCTGACCCGCCCGTTTCAACACACACAGTTATGAGAGGTAGCAAACATGTCAGGATTTGAGTCTACGACGTTGCCGGAGTTCGGCATTGATGCGGACGAGGTGCAGGGGGACGTTCATCCCCAGCGAGTGCACCGGCATTACAACACAGAGCTGCTGCGGTATCAGGACGGCTGGGACGTGCAGCTGTTTCCGCTGTCGTTTGAGCAGAAGCTTGAGGCGAGCAAGCTCTATGGCGAGAGCTGCCACGGCATCGCCAATTCGCAGGAGGCGGCCAAGAACTCGCTCGGCGTGCCGATAAGAAGCGCCAAGATGACCGTCAAGGAGGTAGTCTCCGAGCCGTTTCTGCGCGGCCTGCACGGAGGCGATGCTCCCCAGCCGGGCCAACGGCTTCTCTGCTGCGATGGTCTGGTGATCAAAGGGGTCCAGGTGAGCGTCTCGGTGCTTGGGATGTACAACAGCACGTATTATCCTGACGGGATGACCCCCATCGGAACGCCGCCGTTCGCTCAAGGAACGGTTCTGAGCTCCGGGGTATTCTTGAAGCCCGCCGTTGCGAGTACCACGGCGATTGAGGACCTGCTTACAGTCGGCATCCCGTTCACGACCGACGTCGGAGGACTCGGGGCCGATGTTGACCCTGTGGTGCGGTCGTTCCGGGTCATCCGTCAGATCGACGACTGGGTAACCTTTCAGGCCGACTTCGAGGCAATAATCGGCAACAACGAGGACTGGGAAGACGCGACGGCACACTTGTTGCAGCCTAAGCTGCTCCTTTCAACGGCCATAACGTCGCTTTCGGACTATTACGTGCTGGAACGAACGGTGGAGCTCTTCGTCGATAAGGAGGCGCGGCTCACCGAGACGGCGACGATATTCCCCGACGCCGATTACCCAGACGGCTTCTAGCAAAACCACTGAGACACAGAGACACAGAGAAGAAGGGCAGCAAGATGCTTCGCGCTCTCGGTGTCTCTGTGGTTGAGGTTTTCATATAGATGGAGAACTGATGTCGCAGACGAAGCACGGCAGCGGGCCATATTTCAAGGTCGCAAGACCCATAGTCGTTTTGCCTCGGGACCAATCTGTCGCAACGCTCGACGGCGGTCAGTCGAGGCAGCGGCTGGGCTACAAGCACATCAAGACGATACTGCTGTTCCACATCCTCCACGACGACCTTCAGGCCGAGATTGACGTCGAGTTCGGCTCAGATTCTGACTACACGCTAGACGAGCAACGGGAGGTGCGCGTTGCTCTCGAGGATGAGCTGGAGCTCTACGACGTCGTCCTCGAGGGGCACAGGTTCAGCCCCAACTCCGCGCCCGACAGCCGATATGAATGATCTGTTGGCCGTTGGCAGTGTAGGGCGGGCTTTCCAGCCTGCCTATCTTTATTGAAGGTCGCAGATTCGTCTCGATGTCGGAGGCCGTGAAAAATGGCGAGCTGATGGGTAATGCAGTGACATCGCCAGCATGTGCCCGGCGCCAAAAATGAAGGTCTATTTCGCCGGCATCGATAAGAACCTTCTGGAGAGCGTATTCGCTGGGGCGAACATCCTGCTTTCATTCGCCTCGCTCAGGCGCAGCCCCAGGGCGTCGATTCCGACCGGCAGGTTCTCGTCAATCATGCTCGATTCGGGCGCATTCTCCGCGTTCCGGTCCGGCAAAGTTATTGACGTCCTTGAATACTGTGAATTCATCGAGCGCAATCTCGACAGGATCGACCTCTACGTCAGCCTCGACGTGATCGGGGACGCCGAAGCGAGCATGGCGAACCTGAGGCTGATGGAATCGCGAGGCCTGTCACCGATGCCGGTCTTTCATTACGGTGAGGATTTCGATGTGCTGCGCTGGATGCGCGATAGATACCCACTCGTCGGCCTCGGTGGGATGGTTCCGCGCTCGAGGCGCCGCATGTTCGAGTGGCTCTCGACCGTTCTTGATGAGCTCCCGCACAAGTATCATGGCTTCGGCGTTGGTGACGTCTCGCTGCTTTCGACTTTCCCTTTCCACTCAATCGACAACACCACCTGGAAGCGCATCGTCCAGCAGCCTGTCCTGAAAACTAAGACCAACTCCGGTGTGAACTGGGCCGAACACCTCACCCGCAAGGAGCTCTTCACGATAAGCCGCAACTTCTACGAACGGCTGTGCGCCTCATCTTGAGATCTTTGGGCAGGCAAAGGAGGCATTCGATCGCTCCAGCGAACTCAAGTATGATTGAGATGGATTCTTAGCGATCACGCATCATCGCGACGTCGGGGAGTGTCTTTTGGCTGAAATCTCCCGACATGTCTGCCCGGATAGATAATTGAATGGCGCCATTCTATATGACGAACGCAAGGACACATACAGGTCACCCCAAAAGGCGTGGAAATCGGGTGGGCGTTCCCCAGTTTCGGAACTGCGAGGTGAGATCTTCTGGCAACTTCCACTAATGTGTATTGTTTATGCTACGATAAGTTGACATAGTGATAGCATATGTGCTAGCATCGGCGCAGATGGAGGGAGTTGCTTTCTTGTCGCTTTCGGTTAGCCTCCGCTGTCATGGTCGAGACGCCGAGAGATCTACTCAAGCTCCTGGAGATTTACAGATGGATGAAGCGACATAAGACGTCTGTCAAGGTTCGCAAGATGGAGGGATTTCTACGTGATCTTGGCTGCACTCGTGTGGAGACCTGTGGCAATCATGATCATTACACGCATGTGTTGTTGAAGGAGGCACCTATTCGTCTCTTCAATCCGAGGATTGTAGCCGAACAAGAGAAACGGTTTATCATCAATTTGCATAAGAATCTGAAACACGATACTCTAACTGAATGGAATGTCGGTAAGATATTAGAAAAGGTCAAAGTGATTTTCCTCATGTGGGGGGTCAAGAAAGATGACTTGTGAATATAGCGGTCTAAAGCCAGGCCAATATCCTCCAGACGCAAAGCGACTAGCCGCGCGTGATTATTCATTCATAGTAACTCGGGGAGAGAACTGTGTAGAGATCACATTTCCTGATCTCCCTGGATGCGCGACCTATGGCGAGACGATCGAAGAGGCGCTTGAGTGCGTAGAAGACGCGAAACTTGCTTGGGTCTCTACACTCCTTAAGCATGGCGAGACCGTCCCGCCCCCAAGAGTGGAAGCCGATTTCTCAGGGCGATTTCTGGTGCGTGGCACGCCCGAACTACATCACAAGCTCGCACAACTTGCAGTGAACTCGAAAGTCAGCCTCAACCAATATGTTATACAGGTCTTGAGCGAGAAGGTTGGCCTCGCGCAGCGGGTAGAACCGGGGTCCGAGAAAGCGGCTGATACACTAGGCGCTCTTGGTGATTGGCTCTCTAAGGCTCGCATCGATACACCGCCCAAACAGAATAGGATACAGACATCAACAGATGACGTGAGCCGAGCAGCATGATGAAGCAGAAAGAGTTGTCGGAGAGACCAAGCCAGCCTGCTGTAAATGATTATTCAGAGTTCATAGCTGGGCTGGGCCTCATCTCCATTCGTCTTGGTTCAGCATCGGTCAGATTCTCCCCTAAGATCTATGGCGCGAAGAGATTGCCGCCTGTTTCTTTTTCATTTGATGCCGAACTAGGTGAAGTGAGTGCCAAAGGCTTCGAGGCGGTTCAGGAGTTTGTCATCAAGGGCAGAGAGACGGCGAGGAGCCCGATACTGATGAGCATAAAATGCAGCTTCGCGGCTCGTTATGAGACGCAGATGCAGATTACGCCCGATTTTTTCGCTGTGTTCAAACAATCTACGCTCATTCTGAATGTCTGGCCGTATATTCGAGAATTCGTGCAGAGCTGCGTCGTGAGAGCAGGGCTCCCACCGCTGACGCTGCCCTCACAGATATTCCTTCCCAAGCATAGTCACAATAGCTGATACTGCTCTTTTCTATGCAGGTCGGAGGGGGGCAGGGGGGATCCGGCGTTCTTCTAAAGTCAGAATCCGCCTGGATAGCCGCTAGATGCGAGAGGGGGGACTCGAACCCCCACGGCCGAAGCCACTGGATCCTAAGTCCAGCGCGTCTGCCAGTTCCGCCACTCTCGCAGGACATTTTCGAACCGATGCGTGATCTCTGCTGTCTCGCATCAACACGTCACCGACCATGAACGTGCGAATGGGTGCAGACGTTCAAAGCGCGCCCGGGGGGACTTGAACCCCCGACCTGCGGATTCGAAGTCCGACGCTCTATCCAACTGAGCTACGGGCGCACTTCCTTCACATCTACTATATGCGGTCGGGGCATTCTGGCAAGCCGGTTATGAGTTCCAGGTTTCAAGTTCCAAGTTCAAGGTTGGGAAGGATCATGAAAGCTCAAATCGGCTATTGGGCTCTGGCGAAGGCCTCGGTGGCGATGAGCAGGCGGTCGATGTCGCTCTCGTTGTTGAAGCCATGAATCGACACGCGAATCGCTCCCTCCCGATGTGAGACGAAGACTCCTTTGCTCTTTAGGAACTCGCATAGGCCAACATTGTCGGGCGAAGAGAAGCTCAGGATGCCCGACCTGGTCGATGGCTCCAGGCAGCTGAGGATCCTTATGTCCGGAATGCTCTTCAGGCCCGCTACTAGCCTGTCGGAAAGCTGCAGAACGTGTGAGTAGATCGCCTCGATGCCCACGTCGAGCAGCAGCTCGACCGAGCTGTCGAAGGCCGCAAAATCGTGATAGGGAAGCGTCCCTACCTCGAACCTCCTCGCGTCAGTAAAGAGCTTGCGCTCCACGTTGAGGATTCTCGAGAAGTCGTTGCCAACATACTCGTATGCAAGCCAGCCGTGCCCAGGCAGCCAATCGATGCGTTGGAGCATGCGCGGGCTGATGTAGCAGAAGCCAGTCCCGTATGGTGAGACGAGCCACTTGGCGCCGCCGCAGGCAACGAAATCAACGTCGATCTCCTTCACCGAAAACGGGCAAACGCCGAGGCCCTGCATCGCGTCGATCACCAAATAGACGCACTTATCCCTGCAAATCGACCCGATTGAGGCAAGATCGTGCCTGTATCCGTCATGGAACTGCACGAACGAGATGGAAAGAGCCTTCGTCCGTGGGCCAATCTGCGCCTCGATCAGCTGGGGAGATATGACTTGATCCATAGCTTCAATAGTTGTGACCTGAATGCCCCTCTTTTCTAAATTATGCCAGGGCACAACGTTGGCTGGGAACTCTGTGTCCAGGAGCAGTACTTCATCGCCAGCCTCGAAGGGAATCGCCTGGGCAGCGATGTTGATCCCTATCGACGTATTCGTGGTGAGGCAGATTTGCTCGGGCGAGGCGCCGATGAGCTTCGCTGCGAGCTCTCTTGCGCGGTGGGTCGCGTCAAACTCATGCGCAACGATGTCAACGTCGGTTCGGCCGCTTAATCTCAGCAGTGCGGTGACTTCTTGGAGCGACTTCTCGGGGAAGATTCCTATGGAGGCCCAATTCAAGTAAGTCACGCCTTGGGGGATTGTGATCGCGGCACTGAGGCTTTCTATCGGCTTTTTCATCGTACTCCTAACAATTTGAATTCATCGCAAACACGAGCAGCGCGAAGTTATCGGCGTTACATGTCTCTGTCAATTCCCGGTTGGCCTCCTTCGAGAGATTGACCCAGCTGTCGCACCTTTCAGAAGCTTCGGGCATCGTGTGCCCAAGACAATGAACATAGGAGTCACATGCATGAATACAATGAGATTTCGGGCGATCCTGATCCTCCCCAAGCTGCGCGATGTCGAGGCCATAAAGCAGATACGCGAGAGATACGATCCGTCGTTCGGGAAGATCTCACTCCACATCACGCTTGTTTTCCCTTTCAGGAGCGAGATCCCAACCCAGGAGCTCCGTTCCCATGTTGAGACTGGCCTCAAAGGGTGCAGTCAATTCTCACTTCGAATGCAGGGCATCACGGGCCACGAGGGCAACCACCTCTTTCTGAATGTGATCCACGGGAATGACGCGATTATCGATCTTCATCGACGTCTTTATTCGGGATTATTCGCCCGTTACCGAAATCGCGGCTACACTTTCTTCCCTCATCTGACCGTCGGCAGATTCTATGATGAGACGGCTTTTGACACCGGCCTGAAGAGTCTGGAGGCATTTGATATGCTGTTTGAAACGGTGGTTGATGAGGTCTCAATAATCGGCATAGAGCCGAACGGATGCAGCGCAATTGAGGCTGTCTTGTGGATTAATGACAATCAAGATCAAAGACAGTGACTTGAATCATCCCAGGAGATTTCAATGAAGTGGGACTATAAGACACTTAAGCAGCCGGCCAAAGGATTCCTCGGAGGCAAGATCGAGGAGGCTCAGCTGGAGATGTCGATGAATGCCTTGGGTTCAGATGGCTGGGAGCTTGTCACCTCATTCGTGACAGCTGACGTCACCAAAGACGCTATCCTGCTATTCAAGCGAGAGTTAATGAAATAGAAAGCGTTGTCAGGGCTATCTATTCCCTGTAATATCCATGCATATTGTGGTTCTATAGACCACCTGATGCAGGATAGCTCAAGCGGAGGATAGACCATTGAAGTGGAGATTATCGAGCGTCGTCTGCGTTCGTGTAGGGCTGGCTCTCCTACTCGGTCTCAGCGCGTCGGCATGCAAGCAGCAAGACCCTATTCGGAAAGTCTGGAGGCAAGCCATGCTTGGGGAGTACGGTGTCATAAGGGATACGTATGTTTCGGCTTACGAGCCCGATAGTCCCGTGCCGCCCTTTGACAAAGGGGCCATCTCACAGGCTTGTATAGATTCGCTCGCCGCCATGGGCGATGATGGTGCCATCAACGCACTTGTGGACATGCTCGAGAAGGGGTTACCTTTGGGGTATATCATCGCGAGCGAGATTCAGTGCAGCGGGAACGAGCGAGCCAAAAACAGGCTTCTCGCTCTCACGGAGAACGCCTTCTATAGAGCCATGGAAGGCATCGTATCTGGCGTCGGGACCTCTACTCCCGAAGAGACTCGAATCCTCTGCAAGCTCGCGAGTGATAAGAACCCAAAAGTCCGTTCAAAGGCGCTCTACAGGATGCCGAATCATGCCTCAGCATCAACGATAGAGGCCCTACGAACTGCAATAGCGAATTGTCTGGATGATCCTGACGCGGGCCCAAGACGAGCTGCTGTTACTGCATTTGCGAGGCTTTTCGAGAATGAGGCCGTGCCCATTGTGCGGGGTGCCCTGAATGACATTGATTACAGCGTCCGCGAGATCGGATTCCAGTGGCTCCACCTGTTGCCCAAAGAGGAGGCTCTAATGCATCTAAGAAGTGCTTCCGAGAGCGGGGATGAACAAGAGAGAAAGCTCGCGGCTCGCGCCGCGAATATGGAGTATGAAGAGACGATAGCGATATGTGAGAAGCTCGCGGACGATCCCTCTGACGATGTCAAATGGTCGCTGGCTTACGCTTTGCGATATCCAGCCCCGGGTAAGGAGCATTGCCTGCTGAAGCTGGCAGAGGATCCCTCGGCAAAGGTGCGCGCGAAGACCGCAGAGGCCCTATACAAGAAAGATTCTGACGA
>CAYZPW010000053.1:14443-23443 GCA_964480475.1 uncultured bacterium
CGCCTACTAAGAGACAAGAATGATGAGGTGGTGCATGCTGCTGCATCTCGTATTTCATGGGATTGGGATGAATACTGGCGCGCGGACCTGCTCGAAGCGGTAAAGCGCCTCGCCAAATCGAGGGCACCATCCGCAAGATACGGCGCCGCGTATATCATCGGCGATACATCCATGGGCGAGTTGGAGGATATTCTGGTCGATCTTATGAAGGACAGAAGTCCGAGGGTAAGGGCTAGGGCCCACAAATCTCTCCATAGCCTGAATCCCGCAAGGCTCCGGAAACTGCTCGGATTATAGCGAGCGCGGAGAGGGTTTAAGCCATTCTTTGCCTTGCGCATTCAGGCGGCTACCTGCCCGCTTCTTCCAAGGCGATCTCGTCCAATGTGCGGCCCGTTAAGGCAGAGTCTGGCTGGTTGATGAGGATATCTCTGCCCGAGACAGCGAAGTCATCCTTCTTCTTCCAGAGCAGCCACTGCGGCTTCTGTCCACCTCTCTTGGTCCGAATCATGACGAATGCGCCTCTTAATTTCTTTCCATTGAGATGGACTTCAAGGTGTCCTTTTGCGTGGCTTTTGGCGATTGAAAGCGGCTCTTCGCCCTCCGCCTTCAAATTGCGGAACGTCCCGATGTCCCATACCATGACCGTGCCGGCCCCGTACTCCCCCTCGGGAATGACGCCCTCGAAACCTGCGTAGTCGAGCGGGTGGTCCTCAGTAGGAATCGCGAGCCGCTTCACCTTTGGGTCAATCGAAGGGCCTTTCGGAACCGCCCAAGACTTCAGAACGCCGCCTATCTCAATCCGGAGATCATAGTGCAGGTGGCTCGCATCGTGCTTCTGAACGACGAACATCGGCGCCTCGTTTGCCCTGTCTTCGCCCCCGTTAGGTTCTGCGGTCTTAGAGAAATCCCGCTTCGAATGATACGCTTTAAGCGCGTCTTCGTCTCTCATGCTCATGCTCTATTATACAGTTGCAATAGGCTCTCACCAGGCCCAGCAGAATAGTTGCTCTGAGTGAGAATCGCAAATCGCTTGCGACCCGCTCGTCTAACTAGCCGATCCGGCGTGTGCGCGGTGCGCAGGTGCAGTCCCTCTGTCCTGATTGTCACTAGAGAAATCCGTTTGAATAAACAAGAGTTGATATAAGGAACCGGATAGCATATATTATAGTGTAAGGTTGGATGATAACAATATGTTGTAGTATGTCATGGAGGCGCAGGGGAAACCTAGGATGTTGCCGATGAAGGAGAAGATTGGACCTAGTTTGCTATTGGCTGCACTTGTGCAGTCAGGGGCGATGCAAAGCCCCGCCACGGAGTATGACGTCAAGAACGATGGCACGGGTGACTTCACGTCCATCCAGGAAGCGATAGACGCCTCGCGCCACGGGGACGTGATCGTCGTCCACCCTGGGCGTTTCTATGAGAGTATCCGGTTCAGGGGTAAGAACATCGCACTTCGTTCAACCCGTCCGGCTCATCCACACACGGTTGAGGTAACGATCATCGATGGCGGGCAGATAGCCTCGGTTGTGGCATTCGACGGGACTGAGGATGAGCGCTGCTCCATGTCGGGAGTGACGGTGTTAAATGGCGAGGCGGAACTCGGTGGAGGAATCTGCGGCAGTGGCGCTCAATTGACCATCTCACACTGTGTTGTGAAAGACAACTCGGCGGAACGAGGCGGCGGATTGTTCGGCTGTGACGGAGAAATCGTTGCGTGCGTCACGAGCTATAATCTCGCGCAGGATGGTGGTGGGCTCTGTGATTGCGATGGTCGGATCGCTTCCAGTACGGTTGAGCTTAACATCGCATCCAACGGCGGCGGCCTCTTCGAATGTGACGGCCAAATCACGGGGTGCGTTATAAGGGACAACATCGCACACAACGACGGCGGTGGGATGTTCGATTGCGGCGCTGAAGTCATCGAAGTCGTGATTGAGGACAATCTCTCGTTCGGCGACGGTGGCGGCCTGTGGGGCTGCGACGGCAAGCTGATGGCAGTTACCGTACAGGGCAACTCCGCGCGATCCGACGGCGGCGGGCTGTTTAACTGCGATGGAAGAATGCTGCACTGCAGAGTTGCCGGCAACACGGCGGAATCCAACGGTGGAGGCCTGTTTAACTGCGATGCCGAGGTAATTGCTTGTATCGTGGATGGCAACAGCGCTGGCGAGGACGGTGGCGGGCTGCACCAGTGCGACGAAACGCTTACGGCCTGCACCGTTACAGACAATACTGCAGGCAATAGCGGCGGTGGCCTGTCCCTGTGCAACGGGAAGATCGAATACTGCATGATCGCGGATAATGAGGCAGACTACGGCGGCGGTCTTGCCGACTGCGACGGCGAGCTTGTCGAGTCCCTCATCAATGGCAATTTCGCGCGTTACGGAGGTGGGCTGCATCACTACGGCGGCGAAGTGAGGGACTGCACGATAAGCGACAACTACGCAGTCAGTGAGGGCGGGGGGGCCTACTCATCAAACGGTCTCGTCTCCGGGTGCGAGTTTCGAGGCAACTATGCTCACGATGCCGGTGGCGGGCTAGCAAGGCACTATGGTTGGATCGCCAACTGCGTATTCGACGACAACCACGCCGGAACCTATGGTGGCGCGGCTGATCAGTGCTACGCAGACATAGCGTCGTGTGTGATCAGCAATAACTCAGCAGCTTGGGGTGGCGGCACCTCCCGCAGCCTCGGGGATGTAAGGCAGACTACAATCGCCGGTAACCGGGCCTACCGTGGCGGCGGTGGTCTGTATAGCTGTAGCGGGGATGTCATTGACTGCGTTATTGTGAGGAATACAGCGAGGCCGACATGGACCTCCTGGGGCTCCGGGGGCGGATTGTTGCTGTGCGACGGCATAATAAAGAACTGTGTGATATGTAACAATTATGCGGTGACCCATGGCGGCGGGCTCTCATCATGCGACGGACCCATAAGCTGTTGCACAGTGGTTGGGAACTCGTCCGATATCGACGGCGGCGGAGTCTACGACTGCCATAGTGGCATCCTAAACTCCATCATCTGGGATAACGCCCCCAATCAGATATCCTACAGCGCTCAGCCAAGTGATTGCTGCATCCAGGGTTGGTCGGGAGGCGGTGAGGAGAACATTCTCGACGATCCGCTATTCGTGTCGGGGCCGTTCGGGGATTACTACCTCTCAAGCGAATCTGCTGGTCAGATGGAGACCAGCCCCTGTATAGACGCCGGCACCGGCTCGGCCTGGGGCCTGGGGCTTTCAGATATGACGACCAGCACCGACGGAACTCCGGACACGGGCATCGTGGACATTGGCTATCACTATCCCATTCCTGATTCTGACATGCCCTACGTCTGGATTGACTGCTCCCTCAACGAAGATACGTTCAGATCCGGGGACCTGTTGGTCGGCTCTGTCGCGCTCCAGAATCCTGGGCCTGCTCTTACGGTTGACGTATTCGTCGGATTCATCATGCCAGACCGCTCAATTGCGTCCTTATTCGACGCCGGGCGGTTTGGCTCCGGGTTTTGGCCTATCGCATCTGACATCGCACTTCCCGCTGGCTTTGAGTTCAGGGACGAAGCGCTGCTCGAGCTAATTGTGCCCTCTTCCGTAGCGGCGGGAGACTACGCGTATTTCGCCATGGTTACTGCGTCGTCGCCGGGTGACGATGCGCCGATGTGGTCGTCGGCCACAGAATTCCGGGTCCTATAGCGCTCTCGTTGCGGCGAAATAGCGCCTTCAGAGCATATACGCGTTCTCATTACAGACTTGGGTCGCTAAGCGGTGAATTACGAGATTTCAAGAGACCTTATTGCACAAGAGGAGATGAACGCTATGAGGGACGATTGGCGAGTTTCAAACAGAGTAGGGCAGATCGGCAAGTCGGCAATCCACGAGATGACGAGACTATCAAAGCAGGTCGAGGACGTCGCCTTTCTGTCATGGGCAAAGCCGACATCAGATACGCCAGAACACATCAAGCGAGGCGCGATCGAGGCGATAGAGAGCGGACTGACTGCGGGTTATTCTGCAACATCCGGTCTGCCGCAGCTGCAACAGGAGATTGCAGAGAAACTCAAACGCTGCAACAACATCGACGCGAAGCCTTCAGAGATTGTGGTTACGGTTGGCGCCATTGAGGGGCTGTGTGCGGCGGTAATGGCGATAATCGATCCGGGCGACGAGGTCATTCTGCCGACGCCGACCTATTCCACGCATATCCGTCAAGTGGTGATCGCTTCCGGAAAGCCTATCCTTGTTCCCCTCGTTGAGGAAGAGGGCTTTCGCTGGGACATCGAGGCCACCAAGAGAGCGATTACCCCCAGGACGAAGGCGATCCTCTACTGCAGCCCATCCAACCCGACTGGGACCGTCTTCGACGAGGCGACGCTTCGGCAGCTTTCCGAGATCGCCCTTGAGAACCACTTGATGGTCATCACGGACGAGGCGTACGAGTTCTTCACGTTCGATGAGCACAGGCATTTCAGCATCGGCTCAATCCCGGAGATGAAAAGGAACACCGTCAGCTGCTTCACCTTCACGAAGACCTACGCGATGACGGGCTATCGGGTCGGCTACTTGCACGCGGAAGAGAGCCTGATCCCGCAGATCACGAAAGCACACATTCCATTTGCTATCTGTGCCCCTGTCGTGTCCCAATACGCAGCACTCGCGGCCATAAAAGGCAGTCAGGATTGCGTAGCCAAGTTCAGAGACCATTACGTTACCACCCGAAACCTGATGTGCGAGCGCCTCGACCGCATGCCCTCGGTCTTTGAATACGTCAAACCGGGCGGTTCCTACCTGATGTTTCCCAAGATCATCGTCGAGGGAGGCCAGACCGATTCGAGCAGATTCTGCAAAAAGCTACTGAAAGAGGCACGTGTATCTACAACGCCCGGCGTTGCGTTTGGCCCGACCGGCGAATCTCATTTGAGGCTCTCGTTCTGTGTCTCAGAAGACGAGATAAACAAGGCCTTCGACAGGATGGAGGCGTATTTCAGGTAGTGGCACGACCTGGCAGTGCTGAACTAGCGTCTGCGCGCTTAAAGCTCGAGTTTATGCTCGACGCTGCCCCTTGCCCAACGCAGTAATCTCTCTATCGCCCGTCGCTATAGGCCGGTGATGTCCCGGTCGTTTCTCATCAAGAGCCCCAACGCACGGGTCCAGAACCTGGAAGACTAACGATCTGATATCCGTGCTTATGGGCCCAATCAGTTGCTGCGTCACTTAGCTGCTTGTTGCCGCAGTTCAGGTACGCAACTGCGATCCCGGTATTGCCTTCTCGATTCAATACGTTGATGAGGTCAGGGATGATCTCTTCTTTGCCGATCCCTATGAATGCATACACCGCGTTCTGCACAACGGTCTTTGCCCATGCTCAGTTATATCCGCAATGCCGCGCAAACGCCCGGCACACCGTCTTGCCTGAAAAGCCCATCCGTAAGCTGCGCCTCCTGGTAGGCAATGTGTTCCTCATGCTACTACCTCATGTGCAGACGTCCTGCCACGCCATGAGGAGCGGACTTATGCAGAGCGCCTTCACGCGGCAATGATGACGCCTTCGCGGCGCGCGATCTCGAGGATGGGGCGGCCGGTGTCGGACTCCCACTCGCGCTCGCCACAGGGGATAGGCTCGATGCGGTCGTCGGTCACGGTGGCCCGCCACAATTGCTCCACAAGCGTGATGTCGTGCGGCTCATCGAATTCAGGAGCGATGACAATCAAATCTATGTCGCTCCACTCATCGGCTTCGCCATTGACGTATGAGCCGAACAGTATTGCGCGGCGGGCGTGAATGCCATAGCCGGGAAGCGCCCCGAGATACTGCCGGACAACCGCTACAATCTCGCCGTCAACCATTCAACCATCTCCCTTGCAGACGCAAGTCTCTCTTTCGCAGTTTCAGCGTCCAATCGTGCTTCAAACATCTCGGGGTAGCGGCCCTCCAATTGATATAAGTTGAAGCGGCGAAGGAAATCCGCACGCTTCGGGTCGAGCGTTACCCCCGCCAGCTCGGCCAGCCGGATGAGATTGTGAATGCGGGGAGGTATTTCACCAGTCTTGCGGGCCACGTGCGCTTTCAGAATCTTCTCGACGGCAAGGTGCGCAAAGAAGAGACCGTGACGCAGGAAGCCCTTAGAGACGAGAGCCTCGGCGGCTGCGATATCCTCCTTGCTGCCGGACCGCCAGTAATCAACCTGCTTTCCTACGTCCATTTGCCGTCAGGCCGCTCCCTTGTAACTGAGAGCTTTGGATGCTCTGTCAGCCAAGCTGAACCGTAATCCCATACCGCACTCTACTCCCTAAAGGTCCCTGAGTATAGAATTCAGGATACTCAGCCTCGGTTCTAATGCAAGTCATGCATATGGCGAGGACTTGATCGCAATTATCAGTGCGCTTATAGTAATGGTAACTCTTGTTATTCTATAGTTCCGTTATCAAAGAAGGAGATTGAACGATGGCAGAATTCGTAAACCCATTCAGCGGCGTCGTTCCGGGCCGGAAGCTGACCGACTCGGAGCTTCTCCGGGCGCTGAGATTGACGCTCGCGGCAGAGGAAGAGGCGGTCCATTTGTATGAGTCGATAGCGGATGTAACCGAGAACAAGCTGGCCAAGGAAGTGCTCCATGACATAGCAAATGAGGAGCGTGTCCATGCGGGCGAGTTCCAGCGCCTCATCAACATTTTGGCGCCGGATGAGGAGAAGTTCCTTGCAGAAGGGGCAGAGGAGGTTGACGAGATGGCGGCCGAGCTTAAGGGAGAGGCGCCTGCTGAGCCGTCGAAGACCAAAGAAAGCAGCGACGATATCCCGACCGTTGGTTCTCTTAGAGATTAGCTTGCTAAGTAAACATCCGTCGGATTGAAAGGGAGAAGATAATGTCCAACACACACCTTCATAGAGGCGACGCTCCGTTCGGAGATGACGTCTGGAAACGCATCGATAACACCGTCGTGAACGTAGCGAAATCGCAGCTGACCGGGCGCAGGCTGCTGGAGCTGGAGGGGCCTTACGGTCTGGGCGTAAAAGCTCTCTCCGGCAAGGAGAAATCCCTTACGCAAGAGGCTGAGGTACAGTTAGGACACGCCGAATACTTCCCGCTCTTGACCATTAGGGCGCCGTTCACGATCCCGATTAGAGATATCGCGTCGTTCGAGAAGACCGGCGTGCCATTCGACATCTTGAATGTTTCGGAAGCGGTGGCCGCGTGCGCCGATCTGGAAGACCAGATCGTATTCTCAGGCTCAAAGGAAGCCGGCCTCAATGGCCTTATGAACTTCCCGGGCTGCGCCTCGCTTAAGCTCAAGAGCTGGGAATCGGTCGGAACGGCCTCGGATGACATGATTTCCGCTGTGACGAAGCTGGACGAGGCGGGCTTCCACGGCCCTTATGCTCTTGCACTTGCGCCGAAGCTCTACAACGTCCTATTCCGCCGTTATCCGCAGGGCAATACAGTCGAGATGGACCACATTAAATCCCTGATAACCGGCGGTCTGATAAAGGGACCAGCCTTGAAAGCGGTGGGCGTTCTCGTCGCAGCAGGAGCACGATTCGCATCAATTGCACTTGGGCAGGACCTAATGGCCGGTTTTATCGGTCCCTCGGGCGGCGACTATGAGTTTACGCTTTCCGAAACGCTTACTCTGATAGTGCGGCAACCAGGAGCGGTCTGCATTCTCAAACAGTGATTCTCGATAGGTTGCTTGGATTTTAGCCAAAGCTCAGCCGAATGCAATACTCTCGTGTGGTCGGACAGAGGCGCCGGGAGCGTGTTCATACTGCGTAGTGGCGGCGAGCAGCGAAGCTGGCGAGATCAGCATTGCAGCGTTGTCACCAGTGGCTATTGTCATGTGCTGAAAGTGAGGTTGATGTGGATTTGAGTTGTTGCAGTATTAGTATTGATTACTATTATCCTTTAATAGAGTCCTGATATGGCTGAAGAGACTGGCGTTAGAATGACGTGCCAAAGGTGCGCCATTGTTGAGGCAGTTAGAGGCACGAAGTCGCATCCGACGGCTGACGAGGTTTACGAGATGGTGCGGGGTAAGTTGCCGAGTATCAGCCTCGGGACGGTATATCGCAATCTTGAGATTCTATCCGCAAACGGGATTGTGAAGAAGCTCGGGCCGGAGGAGGGCAAGATGCGGTTCGACGGCAACGCCAGGAGGCACCATCACGTTCGGTGCGCCGTCTGCGGCAGGGTTGACGACGTCGAGGTCCTGTCTTTTGCCGCGCCAGAGGTGCGTGTCCAAAGGATGAGTGGTTACAGAATCACCGGGTATAATCTCGAGTTCGTGGGGATATGCCCCCGCTGCGCTAATCAGAACCAGGCATAATGTCTGATTTCCTATAGAAGAGGCAGAAAGGGGAGGATGCGGATGACCAAGCTGAAAGGAAGCAAGACTGAGAAGAACATCTTGACGGCGTTTGCGGGTGAGTCACAGGCTCGCAACCGCTATACTTACTTCGCGTCTCAGGCCAAAAAAGAGGGCTTTGAGCAAGTAGCTGCGATATTCGAGGAGACGGCCAGCCAGGAAAAAGAACATGCGAAGCGCCTCTTCAAGTTCCTTGAGGGCGGCGAGGTGGAGATAACCGGGAGCTTTCCCGCAGGCGTCATCGGCACAACCGCGGTTAACCTGAAGGCCGCGGCGGCTGGGGAGCGTTATGAATACAGCGAGATGTATCCGGAGTTTGCTGCTGTCGCACGTAATGAGGGTTTCGAGCAGATTGCCGCTGCGCTGGCGTCTATCGCAGTGGCAGAGAAGCAGCACGAGAAGCGTTACTTGGGCCTACTGGCGAATATCGAGGCGGGGACGGTTTTCAAGAAGGGCAGGCCCGTGGTCTGGCGCTGCCGCAACTGCGGGTATCTGCATGAGGGAACAGAGGCGCCGGAGAAATGTCCTGCCTGTGCGCATCCCCAGGCTCACTTCGAGCTATTGTGCGAGAACTGGTAGTCCACATTTCCTGAAGCTGGGGCCACGAACGGAGGAGCGGCCGGTGCAGAGGCTAAAG
>CAYZPW010000054.1:0-23414 GCA_964480475.1 uncultured bacterium
TCGTCGATCCCCAACCGGTTGCATGGGCAGACTCCGACGGGGGCGATCCCGTGCCCTTACTTGGGTTTGTGGACCTCCAATATCCTTTCCCGTTCCCGAATCCATACAACAAGCTGCGAATCAGCGATGGCACGAATGTGCTTTCAAAGATAGAAGCACCATGGGACTCTAAGGACAACGAGTGGTTGATGGAGTTGCCTACCGTTGTCCACAATATCGATTTCTTCTTGAAGTCGACCGGCGTTGGTGCTGGGGCATTCCTTGAACTCGACCTGTGTCGTGGTTCTGACGACGTTAGTGTCCTGAGCACAAAGGCTAAACTTGTAACGACCGGTGATGGAGTTCGCGGGGATACACTTCCAAGCTCAGGCAATTCAGCCGGGCACACCCGGGCGGTCATAGACCAGGCAAAGATGCCGATCGTACCGGGCGAGACCCTTTACGTCAATTATACGCTTAACGGGATATTCACGACCGAGCCTTATGGCATGGGCTCTATACTCAACAAATACGGAGTGAGAGACTAAAGCAGCCAATGAGCAAATACGAGAAGCCGACTGTATTCACTATCGACAACAAGCTGCTAAGACAGGTGCTTGGGACCTCGCTGTCCTGCACAGCCTTTGGCGGGGGCGTCAGGTGTTGAAAAGGGGTCAATAGGTCAATAGATCAAGATAAAGGGGCTACCCGGCCCAGAAAACAAAGGATGAAGGCTGAAGGACGAAGGATGAAAAGTGCTCTGGTCAATGATTCATCCTTCATAATTCATAATTCAGCCTTCCAAATATGAGGAGGAGCGGAACATGAAAAAGACGACAATCGCCACCATCGCGGCCATTCTCTTGGTTATTGCCGCGATGGCCTATCTCTTGACGGGATGTGACGTCGAGTGGACGAGGCCCGGTAGTCAGCTGACGCTGGAACAAAGGGGAGTGCTCGTCAGGGTCGCGGCGAGGCGCGCGATAATCGAAGCGTATCGCGAGGAGCCAGGCCCATGGAACGAATATGTGTGCAGCGTCGCCACGATTATCCAAAATGCGCTCGACGGCGACTCCAAGGCGATTGCGGATTGTCCGCCAGCCGGCGGACGGATTGCGGCTTTACAGCCAATTCGCCGCGCGGCGAACCAACTGTCAACTGACAATACAATGACGATTGAGACGAAGGACCTATTGTTGGGCCTGCTCACTTATACGGAGGAGAACTGGGACCTCAAAGGCTGGGAGGGCGCGATAGCGGACGCGATAGAGCTCTTCAACGCGTTTGTGCTAACCGGCGTTACAACGGAACACGATGTGTGGTTCCTGACCAGGGAGTTCTTCGCCGGCATTTCAGAGGGCTGCGTCGTCATCCGCCAGGAGCTGCACTAACGAAGGATGAAGGCGGAAGGATGAAGGATGAAGATAACCGCCAACTGGCAATTCGCCGCCAGGCGAACTAACTGACAACGGAGAGTGACATGAACCCAATTTCAGCGGCGACAGGAGCGGGCGGTGCCGCGGTTCGGAGCGTCTTGGGCTACTTCCGCAACCGCAAAGAGGCGAAGGACAAGGGGGTTAAGCCGCCAGGGTTCCATTGGGCCCGACTGGTCGAGAGCATGGTCGCGGGCGCAATCGCGGGCATGTTCGACCCTGAGCCCATATCCGCGGCGCTCGTCGGCTACTTCGGCTCGGACGCCATCGGCAAGGGACTGAGGCTCACGCCGGCGAGGCACGTCCTGCCCAGGAATCAGAGATGAGCCAATTGCGGATTGTGGATTGCGAATTGCGGATTGAGCTAGGGCAATGAATCTTCTCTGTGTCTCTGTGTCTCTGTGGTGAATCTATGCTGAATATCCGGCTGCGCCAGGACTATGGCGGGTCAGGCCACAGTGAGACGGGCAGAACCTGGCTGGGCAACTTCGAGTTCGCGCGCGAGTTTGAGTGCAAGTGCGGCTGCGGCAAATGCGAGATCGACTTTGAGTTATGGCTCTGCTGCCAGCTGATACGGCAGCGCTTCAACTCGCCGGTGCTTATTCGGTCAGGCTGTCGCTGCGATGCGCACAACATCGCAGTCGGCGGCGGCGACGACAGCGACCATAAGTTCGGGTGGGCGGCGGACCTCGTGGTCCCTTACGCGCCCTCGCAAAAGGTGGCGGAGTTCGCGGAGATGCTGCCCGACGTTGCTCGCATCGGCGTCTATGAGCCCGGCGGCCAGAACGGCCCCGACGGTTTCGTGCACATCGGCGTTCGGGACCGCGGCCCGAATAAGTGGAAGCGCTGGAGATACGACGCCGAACGAAACCTGATCTATGCCAGGTAAGCCACAGACACGGAATAGAACCCAAGAGGAGACGACATGCGAACGGACGACTCAGAGAAGATCGAAAAGATCAGGTCGCGAGAGAGGCAAAAGGTCGAACAGCAGCCCAGAATGATCGATGGTCTGTGCCCCTATTACCGCGAGCGGCTTTCGCCCATAAACCCGCTGTCATTCACGACGCAGCCGCGAGTGGCGCTGCCCGTCGGCGATAATCAAACGATAGCGGTGTTCTCGACGCTGGGCCTATGAGCCGGCTCGACCTACCCCGAGTCTGACAAACCGACTCGCACATTGACGGTCTTGGGCTTTGGACAATCGCAGTCCAGAACTCCTACCCTCTTCTTGACACGTCAATACAGCGTGGCTATGTTGATTGCCATGCTCACGAACGACAAGACGCCTGATGCACTGACGCTCGAACGAGGCCACGGCTGCTGGTTCAGTGATTCGTCTCGCCGCGAGTTCCTCAACTTGTCCGCGTCGGCACTTGGTCTGTCTCTCGGCTACGGCAACAATATCGTGCGCTCGGCGGTCCTTCAGGCAGTTGAAACAAACGTCCCAGGCATCCCCGGCTGCGAGCTCGAGCACGACGTCTGCGACCGCCTCGCTAGTATCTTGGCCAAATCCAAACCCTTTCAGTACGACCGGACGACCCTCTTCTTCCCGTCATCGGACCATGCGCTGGCGGCGGCCATACGTGTCGCAACTGATCACACGAGCAGGCCGCTCGCCATCTCAATCGCTGGCTCTAGTCACGGCCGCGATCTCCAGCACGTGAGCTACGGTGCACTGCCAGCGGCCACCAACTGTCTGGGGCCAAACGAGCCAAATACCATACATATCCCCTTCCCCGGCGCACCCGAGTCCACGATCCCAAACACCGAGGCATTCCTATCGCATCTGCACGAATTCGTCTTTAAGCGCGTGGCCCATCCTTATGAGATCGCTGCCATCGTCGCGCCTCCGGTAGCATTCTCAGACTCGATAGACGTTCTGCCCGACGACTTCCTGCCCAAGTTGAGTAAGCTGTGCACCCATAACGGCATCGTGCTCATCGTCGATGAGACCCGTCTCCCCGTCGGCGTCCTGGGCAAACGTTTTGCGTCCGACTTGTGGGACTTTCAGCCTGACATTTTGTGCCTCGGCGAGCCTTCTGCAAACGGATTGGCTTTCGGTGCAGCGATCGTTGCGAAATCCCTTCTCGATTTTGATCTGTGGTGTCTCAAGGGACTCTGCCGCAGCCAAAGGGTCTCCTGCGCCGTCGTAAGCGCCATCCTCAAGCAAAGCGAGAACACCTTGACCACAAGCGCCAAATGGATTGAGGAGCACCTTGACGAGGAGCTTAATCGGCTTGCGGACTCGAGATCACTCGTCGAGTGCGTATCCGGCAGAGGCGCCTTGTGGTCTGTGTCGCTGGCAGACCGGGAAGCGTCCGATCCTGCATGCCTGACTCTTCGCGATCAGGTCGCCAAGCTCGCTCTCAAGCGCGGTCTTTACGTCGCGAAGACGGGGATGCGGTCGTTGATTATCGCGCCGCCGCTGGTGATCTCTGATGGCGAGCTCGAGCAGGGGCTTCACATCCTTGAAGAGGTCTTGGCGGAACTTGCCTGACATCGGCCTTGGCCAACCGTAACCGTGGATGTATCCGCCATTGATACACTCCTGGGCGAGGTCCTCGCGGTCAAGAGGGGTGAGAATCTCTTGATAGTCGCGACCGACGGCGCAACTGCCGGGCTCGCCGGTCAGATAGCCCAACGGGCTCGTGATAGCGAACGCCAAGCCGACGTCGCGGCTCTGCCGCCGGCTAAGAGCTTCTACGTCGAGCCCCCAACGGAAATCGCCCATAGGATGCGATCGGCGAACGTCATCCTCGAGCTGGCGTCCAGTTCGACCTACTACAGCAGCACTGTGAAGGATGCCATCAGGCGAGAAGCAAGAGCGTTCTTTCTTTCGGGGATTCGGCCTGACGAGTTCGAGACATTCATGCTTCAGGTCGAAAACTCTGCGGTCCAGGCTCTCGGGCAGCGGCTTCTAGCCCTGCTGCGCCGGTCGAGGCGCATCGAAATCCTCTCAGGTTCAGGATGTGGGCTTTGGGCGTCGCTTGGCCCAACGTGGGCGCGGGAGCTGCTGCAATTGCCTATCTTCAGACGCCGTCTGAATGCCTTTTTTGACGAGCCGACCGGGCTGTGCCGCCGACCGGGCACACTCTCCTCGCTGGCCGGCCAGGTCTCATTCAGCGGAGTCAGGGCAACCATCGACGGGCGCCTCGACGTCAATGGCGCCGTGTTCCCCCCTCATCAGGACTGCCCGTTGGAGGAGCCATTCAAGATCGAGGTGAAAGCGGGCCGCGTTGTGAACGTCGAACCTACCCCGGCAGGTCGGCGCCTCACCAAATGGATGGACGAGAACGCTCGGACAGGAGCGCGAGAGGTAATGCACTTCTCGTTGGGCCTGAATCCGGCGGCTAGGCCTTGCGAATCGATCCTTGCCAGCGAAAGGGTTTTTGGAGCGCTGACGATTGGCATCGGCTACGGCGTGAGGGGAACACACACCGATTTGGTCGTAACCTCGCCCTCTGTATGGCTCGACCAGAAGCCGCTTTTCAAGGACGGCGAGCTCGTTCATCCGGAGGTTGCGTTCCTGAAGAGCGCGCTGACTCGGCTCCGTCCCGAGGCGCAAAAAACGAGCCAAAAAGCAAAATGAGCAGCGGCGTGAACATATAGGGCCAGATAATCGGCGAAAAAAGTAGAAATGCCAGCAGCGAGAGGCCCATGAAGCAGATCAAGTCCTTGACCTGCCGCAACCGGATTACGGCCAGAACGTAGAGCAACAGCTGCATGGCCACAACCAACGGCCTCAGAACATAATGAAGGCCGTGCTCGAAGAAGAACGGAGCGAACGAGAGCGAGTTCTCCCACGCGCGCTCGTTGATCCACTTTTCCAGCGCAAACGCCCCAAAGCGCGTATAGACGCCAGATACGAACTCGGCGGGCGAATCAATCACGAACGGGACACACAGAAGAGTGGGAACGGCAAGCGTCAGCACGAGACATCGCCACCGCGTATTGCCGCTCACTCGCTTGAAGAGATAGATCAGATAGAACGGGAGCAGCAGGATTGCCTGTTGCCGCGCGGTGAGGCAGACGCCCATCACGAATGCCGCGGCAATGTGCTTGTTTCGGGCAAGAAAGAAGATAAACAAAGACAGCGCAAGCCAAAAAACGGGCTCCGGTGTGATGGCGCTGAAGCGCAGATCGAGGCTCGATAGCATGAGCACCGCGAATAGCAGTTTCCTGAGGCCGGCCATGCAGATGCTCTCCGAAATCGGAAATGCGTAGAAGATAACCACTATGGCCCCGCAAGCGAATAAGACGGTGAACCATCTTGGGTCTATTCCCAAGACGCATGCCGGAAGAAACGGCAGCCAGGTGGCCGGCAGATACGTCAGCGGCAGCCTCCACGGCATCAAATAGTGCGAATATGGATTGCAGCCCGAGAGGAACCTCTTGCACGCAAGCACGATGAGCGGCAGCATGTCGCTGCTCTTTGGGTCGAGCCGGCAAGCCGAGAAGATCGGCGCCCGACACAGAACAGAGACCAGAGCCAAGAAGGCCACGAAGAGTGACGTTCGTCTAAAGGCAAACCAGCAAGCCGCGGCGATTAACGCGAGAAAGCACAGCCTCACTGGCAGCGACATGCCCCACAATACGGACGGGCAGCCCGGAAAGGCCCCGATGGCCGCGATCACGAACGCGCAGGTCGCGATTCTGCTGAATAGCTCGACCCTTGCGTCGGCCATCTTGCATTCAGACGCCGGAGAACGCCTCAGTCCCAGGAGCAAGACTGATGCCGCAGCAACGGAGAGCACAAACGTCAGCAGAAACATGACGGATGGGGCGATCCGCCCATGATACACCCCGAACGAGTGCAACGTGGCGAACGAAACGATCACGAGCGCAAATCTCAACCGAAACGAATCGCCTGACAACGCAAGACCCTCTGCGGTATGGTCTAGCAAAGAACTGGATATGACGTGCAAGCGTATATCGCGCCGGGGCCGAGCGTCAATCGGCGTTGGGCGAGCGAGGTCTTTGTGCCAAGAGTAGCTGTAATCGTTCCGAACTGGAACGGGCTGAGTTTCATTGAAACGTGCCTCAAGAGCCTTTCTGCGCAGTCTTTTGCCGACTTCGAGACGGTCGTAGTTGACAACGGCTCAACCGACAACTCGGCGGAATTGGTCAAGAGCAACTTCCCAAGGGTCCGGCTAATCCAGCTGCCCAAGAACTTCGGGTTCAGCGTGGCCATCAACGCAGGCGTCAAGGAGACCGCCTCGGAATACGTCGCCTTTCTCAACAATGATACTGAGGTCGATTCTGCCTGGCTTTCGGAACTCGTTCGTGCGCTCGATTCGGAGCCGGCCGCCGGCTCGGCCGCCTCGAAGATACTGTGGGACAACGCCAGAGACCGCATATACGCCGCCGGCGATTTCTTCTGCACCGAGGGTTTCGGCGGCAACATCGGGTCTGGCATGACAGACGGCCCAGCCTTTGCCGACCGCGCCTGGGTCTTTTCGGCCTCTGCGTGCGCCTCGCTACTCCGCCGGCGAGTGCTCGACGAGATCGGCCTTTTGGACGAGAGGTTCTTCATCTTCTACGAGGACATCGACCTCGGCTTTCGGGCGCAGCTCGCGGGTTGGCGGTGCATCTACGTCCCCCACGCAGTTGTGTATCACACCGGCACCGGGACGGTCGGGGTATTCAGCAAGAGGCGCAGGTTCCTTCTTTCGAGAAATGAGCTGTGGGTCCTCGCGAAGAACGTGCCGGGACGCATCTTCCGAACGAACCTAAAGTCGATCCTGCGTCATCAGCTCAAGACGTCAGTGCAGGCCCTCGACGAAGGCCGGGCCGCAACACTACTCCGCGCCCGCATCGCCGCTTTGACGGCCCTTCCCTGGCTCCTCAAGTCAAGACGACAGATAACGGCCAACCGGCGCACATCGACTGACCACATCGCGAGCCTGATACGACCATACGACGAGATATACCCACCCGCTAGCATACGAGACGGCGACCCAAGACCCCACGCGGGGGCATCATCGACCGGCGCGAGGGTGCTAATCATCAGATCGGCAGGACCGCTGCTAAACCGGGCCATAGACTACGCTAGGAACAACCTAAATGCCGCTCAGATAGACGTTCTCACGATGCCAGGCTACGAAGACACTGTCCCATCCGAGGACCGCGTCTACACCATCACCTACCCGCGAAGAGAGAGATTCTGCGGCCTCACGCTGCCTTCTCGCTTTGCGAGGCGCTTACGGGCGAGGCGCTACGATGCAGCGATTATCTTATGTGGGGGGGACCCGGAGATCGGCCTCGCGAACGTCGATCTGGTCGCACTTAGAGCGGGAGCCAAGAGGCTGATCTACTTCATGCCCGATGGCGTAACGCGCGACTTCCACTGGGGAGTCTTTGTGAAGAAGCTGAGCAGATTCGCCTGGAATGCGTGTCTGGCTGGCGCAGCGCTCGCCGTATCAGTTGTCTTCATGCTCGTCATCGCCGCGGCGACAGCGCTCGAAGACAAAGGCCTGAGAAGCAGCGGCGTAGGACGGTAGAGGGCCGCTCGTAGTGAGTGGGACTGAAATTATGAACAGGTTTGTATAGGGATTGGCCGCGGCGAACGTCTGCCAGTTTGTGATAGCGCTTGCGTCAGGAGACTCACATCCAGCTTTCATCTCCATAAGCCATCAATCAATCCCCTTTGTAAGAACAACTACGTGCTGCCCAAGGGGATGAAGCCCAAGAAAATCAGCACGAAGCTGTAAATGCCTTGCCCATACCGTCAGCTGGCCCTCATTCATGGGCTGGACAAAGACATGTGTTGCACTCGGGCCATACCGAGCATTATTCTCAAACGTCTCCCAAAATGTTTCACACTCCCAGTCTATGTATGACAAGATGATCTTGCCGCCGGGCTTCAGGATACGTCTGGCTTCAACCAAATAGCGATACCCCTCATAACAATGGATATGCGTGAGAACTGAGAAGAACGTCACGAAGTCCACACAGCAATCAGGTAGGTCGATCTTGAATTCATCGACTATCCCGAACTCACATGAAGAATGAGCCACCTCAGCTGCCATCGTTAATGGCTCCTGCAAGATGTCCAAACCAAGGTATCTGCCTGATGCTGCAAGGTAATCTCCTAGTGCTGATGCTAATCGTCCGCAACCACAGCCTACATCAACCAAGAAATGGTCCGGTCGCAGCCCATACTCCTTAAGTAGATCAACCTCACATTTGCCGGTCTGATCGAAATAGCCGCCGACAGCATTTACAGAGCCCTCCTGCAAGCCAGACTCTCTTATCATGTGCCTGTAGCACTCAATATAGTGCTGACGAGTATCAACCACTTTTCAGCTCCCTTACCATTTCACGTTCATCCTCAAACTCTAGACCTACACCCTATATCGCCACGTCGCGATTGCGCACTTTGCACACCACTTTGCGAAGTATCGCGGGCGGAGACAAGCGCTGTCCATACAATGCCCGTAATCACGTCCCGGCGTTCCAGGCGGTCTGGCTATTGTTGCGGATTACGACGGATTTGCCCTCGGGCGGGATGCTCAGAATGACCCGCGCCCCGACGGCTCGCGCAAGCTGCTCGACCTTCCTATATGATGAGCGAGGCATGTGCCCATAGAGAACGACGCAAAGATCGAAACCCATTGCCCTCAGTTCGTCTAGAAGCTCTTTGCCGGCGCCCCTTCTGCTGAATGTCTGCCCCGGATACGGGATAACATTGTCCACAAGCGAATCGTAGGGCGTCTGCTCTGCGCCTTGCTGAAGAAGAAGCGAGACCTCTGCCGAATCGAGATGCTGCCTGAGCCGCCTCAACGCGCTAACACAGAAATAGGGGCGGGCTGAACGTAGGACAAGGACCTTTCTCAGACTCCTGAGCGCCTCCTCCGGCCCGATTACGTCTGCAATGCCAGGCACCGTTGGCCCGAGGGGCCTCTCGCCGAGGCTGATCTCGTAGAAGTTGATGCCGAGCGGCCGGTTGTCATAGCTCGGGAAATAATCGATGGGTCGCCAGGTCTCATCCAGCGTGATAATGCCCTCCAAGACGCCTCGCTCCAGGACCACTTGCGGGACGCTGAACGACAGGGTTTTCCGTTGGCCCGGCGGGATGGCGAAGTCGCCGATGAACGTCCCGTTCAGCGTGACCCTGCCCGAGAGTGGCTTCGGAACCCCCTTCACTCGCATATTCAGCCATACCTTGGATGGCGTGAGAACCCGAAGATAGAAATAGGACTGCTTGGTGCAGCTTCTACGCAGACTCCTATCCCCTGGCTCCGCTATCGCCGAGTCCCAGCCGGGGCCGAGACTATTCTCGTCGGTCAAACCCATCGCGACACGATCGATCTTCACGTCCTTCTGCCTGAAGAGGTCCAGGTCAACTATGTCATACGAAGGAAGCACCACGGGCATTCGACCGGGCCCCTGATAAATGAACCGCTTTAGGGCCTCGTCGCTCACCACGCGTGACTTCTGGACCTTCCTTCTCGCCCGATAAGTGCTTGGAAAATGCAGGATGTTCCAGAGGTACGATTTCACAATCGCTTTTGTCATGGCAAACCTGGGCGGGATGCGGAACTTATGCATGCTCTGGATCAGCCGGATGTCTTCTCTGATGACCTCAAGCGCTAGCTTCCTTATGGTCTTGAACTCGTAGTTCTTGAGAAATGACCTCAGCCGATTCTTGGACGACATGAAGTACTTGAGGGTCGAGGCCCTTCCGTAGGAGCCGCCAAATTTGTGGTACACGACCGCGTCTGGGACCGATAGCACCCGGACTCCGAGCAGCCTGGCCCGCCAGCAGAGGTCAATATCATCGAAGGTGAAGCAGAACGCGGGGTCCATGTAGCCCACACGTTCCACGACCTCTTTCTTGATCAGCATGGCGCCAGCACAGGCGCCAAAGACCTCACACGGCTCGTCGTATTGCCCCTCGTCCTTCTCTCCAAGGCCCCGATCGACCCCGAAGCACGACTTGCACATCTCGCTCCCGACTCCGTACAGCACGGTCCGGGCGTAAAAGAGCCTCATCTTGGCCGCGAACACCCCCACGTCCGGGTTCGCTGCCCCCGCGGACATAAGCCGCTCGACGAAATCACGCTCGCACTCGACGTCGTTGTTCAAAAGGATCATCCAATCACCCCTTCCGCTCCGCATCGCGCGGTTGGCGGTCGCAACGAAACCCATGTTGCGCGGGTTCTGCACCACTTTCACGGAGGGATAATTCGAACGAATAAACGAAACCGATTCGTCAGTAGAAACATCATCAGAGACCAGAATCTCGAGATTCGGATACGTCTGGGCGGCGAGGGAATTGAGGCAGTCCTCTAGGTGCGCCATGCCGTTGTAATTGACTACAGCGACGGATACCAGGGGCTGTGATTCTGACATTCTATTCTGCGGTTTTCTTGAGGTAGCTGGCTGCTTTGCCATGTGTCGGAATCAGGGCAAGACATCTCTTGAAATGCCGAACGGCCAAGCGTTTCTCGTTGAGGGCAAGCTGGCACTCTCCCAGATGAAAGTGTATGCCCCCCAGAATGCCCGATCCTGTGCCGTCAAGGCTTCTCATCGTCAGGGATTCAGCCACTTTGAAAGCGTCAAGCGCCGCTTGGATTCTGCCCAGCCGCTTGAGGACCGAGCCGAGATGATAATGGGCACGGGCGTGGTCAGGACGGGCTGTGACGAAGGCATCCAGCAGTTTCATGGCGCCCTCATCATCATTGGCCGAAAGCTTCTGCATCGCAAGCGCAAGAAGACCCTTGTCGATACCCAGCTCCGCCTGCCCAGCTGCGGCGTCAACCACCAGAACGGGTCTCTTAGCCACATCGTGGTCAGGGGCACGGCACGGCTTTCCGAGCCATTTCAGCAGCGGTTCACAGGTACTATGATACGAATAATGTTCCCTGAAATGCGAAAGCGCCCGCCCGGAGTAATGCTCACGCGAGGTCGGCAATGCCCCAGCATAGTCGAGAAGAGCGCGTGCCATCCCAGTAGGATCGCCAATCTCAAAGGTCAGTCCAAGCCCGTTGTCTTGAATCAAGTAGCTTAGCTCACAGCCCACGGTCGTCAGTACGGGGAGCCCCCAGGCGATCATCTCGACAAGCCGCGTGCGTGTCCCGAACACCAATTCGTAGTGATACTTGTCGATGTTGATGCCGATGTCGCCCTCCCTATAGGCCCGGAGCACATCGTTTCGACTCCTCCAACCGCTCAGAACATACCTGTCCTTGAACCTGGAACCCTCGACCATACGACAGAACCGAGCATAGGTGACGTCGTCGTGCCTGTCGATGCAGCCACCGAACGAGACAAATCTCGCTCTCTTGTCCCTCTTAAACACCTCCTCAAGCGCCGCAAAGAGCGTGTCTATATCCGTCCAAGTATTGTAGCCGCCCGCCCAGAGAATCACGAAGTCGTCATCACCGACCAGCTTGCCTCTCAGCACCCGCCCACGAGGCGCTTTCGAGGACTTTCCCGGTATCCCCGGCGGTATCGTCCGGGCGAATTGATACCCAAAGCTCTCCCTGCCGAGCCGCCCCAACACGGCTAGCTCGCCGACGAGGAAATGCTCCTGAAAGGTACTGCACGTCGAGAACATATCACCTCGCTCAAGCACTGAGCGCTCGCAGGCCCAGAACCCGCCCAGGAAATCGTTGTCCTTATAGACAAACGCCTTCGCCTGTCCCTCGGGCATCACGGCCCCGTAAAGGTCGCACCAAAGAGGCAGTTTGAGGCTCAGCGAAGCCGCCAGGTGCGACGGGTGTTGTGACACGGCCACAATGCAATCGGGCTTGAAATCATCCACCAATCTCAGCAGCTCATCGCGCTGATCGGACTGGAGGTAGTTCATCTCATAGTACTCGAGCTGAGAGCTAGCCCTTAAGCGCGTGTACCGACGATTGCCAAGCCTGGAGAAGTAGGTTGAGGCGCAGAGTCTCACCTTGTGACCGGCCGCTACGATCGGATCGACTATCTGCTCAGTCCTGCAATTGGCCGCCGTCACCCTTGCTGAGGCGTGGAATCCGGGCAGATACATCCCAAGAACGAATACTCTGGCCATCCCCGTGCTCTCCCTCTACCATTGAGATCGGTATGCTGCGGCCCCTCACACGAGGGGCCGTCCTCTTAGCATCTCCCTAACAAGGATGAAGGCAGAAGGATGAAGGATGAAAGGCGCTCTAACGTATGATTCATCCTTCATCCTTCATAATTCAGCCTTCCAGTCGGGCCCGGGCTACTCGACCCAGGCGCCCTTCACGGCCAACCGGTATCCCTCGCCTTGCTCGCCGTCTAGATACGTCGGCCGCAAAACCACTTGTATCAGTTTATTGCTGTCTTTTGTCAAACTCTCAAAGGGCGGGAGGTCGAACCTGAGCGTGTGCAAGTAATCGGCAACCTCGACCTCTCCCACGTTACGCCTGTCAACCAGAACCTTTAGCTTCGTGATGTGCCCGTTGAATGCTCCAACCGTCAAACTCAGCTTCTTGCTGTCGCCTTTCGTCAGGAGGCTGAACCGCGCCTCGTCAGGAACGGCGCGAACCCCTGCGCCACACCACTGTTGAATCGGCGAGAAGCCCTCAAGCCGGTTGTAAAACGCGGACTGCGAAAAATCAATCGCGCTCTTTACAATTCTGGGATTGACCCGCTCCTTCACCCGGTCTCGGCGCCTGGCCCACAAAATCGCCGGAAGCTTGAGCAGCGTCTTGAGATAGGCAAGCACGAGCGGCTTGCCCTGCTCCTTGAAACCGCCTTCCCTGAGCCACCGGACCTCCTCTTTCGCAAACCCAAGCAGCCTACTGGCCCCAAAGTTCTTCAATACGTAGCGCAGCCGACCGAGGTGATAGCGCAGAAAGAAGCCGAAACTCGCCTTAACCGTTACCTGAGACTCATAATGAAGTAGCACAGCGCTCGGGAGATAGGCGACGCGATAGCCAAGACGTCTCGCCCGCTCACAATACTCGACCTCCTCGTAATAGATCGGGAAATAGCCCGCGTCGAGCAGCCCAAGCTTGTCCAAGACCTCACGTTTGATGGCGATAGCAGCACCAGTAACATACGCCACGTCGAAGACGCGGTCGTATTCTCCCTCGTCGCGCTCGCCGCAGCCATAGTGCCTCGTGAGCCCATTGGGCAGAATCGCACCGCCAGCATGTTGTATCGTCTTGCCATCTGGATATAGAATCTTGCAACCAATGATCCCTACGTCCGGGTCCGAAGCGGCGAACTTGGCTATCTGACTGATCATGTCCGGCATGACCGCCGTGTCGTCATTCAACAGCACTATCACGTCCGCGTCGCTCGCCGAGATGCCGACATTGTTACCACCCGCAAAGCCGAGATTCTCGCCGGTGCTTATCAACCTGGCGGCAGGGAACTTATCGCGAACGATTTCGGCAGTCGAGTCTGTGGAGCCGTTATCAACGACGATAACCTCCGTGTTCTTGTAGTCGGTGGCGAAGAGGGATTTGAGGCAGGATTCGATCACATTGGCTCCGTTGTGGGAAAGGACGATAACCGCAACCTTCATTACCGAGCTCGCAAGGTGCGTCGAATCCCCGCGCAAGGCTTCCTCCCCGTGCACGCGACTTACGCTGCCTCCATCGAAGTCCATCTCAAGCGTCACCATACATCCATCCTCCAGGGTATCCTATCCGGAAACAGGGGCCGCCACAGAGAGAAGTGATAGCCTCAATTCCATCGCTTTTCGGTGCTTTGGCATGATCTCCAAGCACGATTCGAGGTGCTCAAGAGCTCTCTCTTTTTCGCCACTTCGCTCAAAAATGCACGCCAAATGATAGTGTGCACCGCCAACGAGCCTGCTCCAGAGGTCCTTGCCAACGCTCGCCTCGTGGTCGAGCACCGCCTTAAACCGCGCGCTCGCCTCATCAAAGCTACGCCGCTTCTCCAAGATCGAACCCAAGACGTAGTTGGCTTGCGGCCAGTCCGAACGCTGCCGCAGAGCCGAGCGGACCTCATCCTCGGCGTCTTGATCGTAACCCATCTCGAGTAGTAGAGAAGCCGCGGAAAGATGCCATTCCGCTTGCTCGGAAGGCGGCAGGAACTCAAGTGACGACATCACGTCCTCCACACTGCTCAGAAAGCCTCTCCTCTTGTAGGCCAGCGCCAATCGCCAGAACCTTCTGTCTAAATCGATCACTTTAGACAGACTCTTTAGCAGTCTCGACGCCGCGTCGAAGGCTCGCGCCCCATGCAGCACCATGACCGATCTGAAGCCAACCTCCTGAGAGCATCTCCCCTCTCTTGCCAGGGACTCAATACCCGACTCAAAGCGGCGTATCGACCCCCCTGGTTGCCTGCCACCATACGCCAGATGGGCCTGCTCCCAAACCGACGAAACAAGCATCTCAGGGTCAGAAAGCAACCGCTGCGACTTGGCGAAATACTGCCTTGACTCCTCGTGTCTTCTCAGCTCCTTGCAACAGAGCCCCATGCTCAAAAACGCCCACCCGAAGAGCTGCTTGTCTTTCGAACCCGCCTCAGTGGCCAACCGGAACTCATCCAGCGCGCCCCCGAAATCCTGCTTTTCAAAGAGTATCGAGCCAATCCTCGCCCTCGCTGAACCCAGTAGGTCCCCCGACACAGAGGCCGACACGACCCCCCGCAGGTAGGAGAGCGCCTCGTCAAATCGGCCCTCGTCAACAAGTATCTCGCCTGCAAGAGACACCGCCTGATTAACCAGCTGCGGAGGCGCCTGCATCGATGCGACCGTCTTGAAATGATCAAGCGCTCGTTTACGCCTCTTGCGCTCCAGCTCGACCTGCCCCATCTTGAACTCTATCTCGACCAAGAGACTATCATCCCCCGCGCATTTCATCCTCGCCTCATCAAGCAATCTGAGCGCCCGCGAAAGCTGGCCCTCAAGTCGCAGAAGCTCCGACTTGAAGAACGACGCGTGAGCACGGGTCGTTGGCGAAATCGACCCGAGATGGTCCAGTTGCCCGAGCAGCCGATGGGCCTCCTCGCGCCTGCCCAACGCCTGACACGCCTCTGCCGAGTGAATCAGCGCACATGCAGTCAGGTTCGCGTCTGGTGGGGCAACGGCACACGCTCTCCGGAAATAGCGCAGCGCCGCTTTCGGCGCGTTTCTCGTCATACCCAACAGACCAAGCCCGATATGAGCCATGCTCAGAGAGCCTACATCCAGCATCTCTCCCTCAAGCGCCGCCCGGTAGCACGCACGCGCCCGAGAGCTATCCCTATTACGCATACGCAACAACTCGCCGAGGTGAAGGCTCGCATACGCATGGCCAGGCGCGACCTCAAGAGCACTCTGATAGAGCTCCGCCGCCGACTCAAACTCCTTACGTCTGACAAAGGCATCGGCACAGAGAAGAACCAGCCCCACGAGCCGCGGCTCGGCATCCTTCGCTGACCTGAACCGAGCGAGTGCGGTCCGCACATCGCCTGACCTCTCAGCGCGGTAGGCCTCGACCAGGCGCTCGCCAACGGCCGGAAGATTTGGGAACGCCTCGACCAGCCTCTGCGCCGCCCCCCTCGCCCGATAGAACGCCGAAATGCTCTCGAATGACGAACCGCCGAAATGCTCCACGAAAATCCGCGATGCATGGCCTTTGCTTGCGACCGCCGATTTCATTTTCTCAATCGACGGACAATCATCCGCAAGCGCTGCCGACACCAGAACGCGCCGCCAATACGAGATGTCCTGATCGAACAACTCCGCAATTTGACGGTGCTTTGACTGAAGGATAACTTCGCAAAAGCCGCGCTGAAACATGGCATCCTCGCACCAACTGCGGGCCTCAATGCCAGGATGAAAATGATACGCCAGGGCCTCCTTGCGATAGACGGTCTTGAGCCCGCGCTTGAACAGCCGGAACCCCAGCTCGGTGTCTTCAATCGCGGCGTGCTTGAAATCCTCGTCAAAAAGCCCATTGTCCAGCATGAATCGGCGCTTCAACGAGATATTACTAGTGTAAAAATGCTGCCAAGTAGGGCCAAGTCGCTCGACCCACGAGTAGTCGAACTGCACGCCCGCGTCCTCAAGCCAGGCCATAAACGGCGTGATCTCAAGCTCTGGGTGCCACGTTGTGTAGCCCAAAACTGCTGTTTTGACGCCTCGGAATCTGCGGTGCATCTCACAATGCCGCCTCAGAAAGCCCGGCTGAACGATTATGTCGTCCCCGATGAAGACCACTATTTCGGAAGTTGCCGCGGCGATGCCACGATTGCGTGCAGCGGCCGGGCCGCATTGAGCCTTGAGCCTGACGAATCGCATCTCAACCGGGCTTTCCGCGCGAAGTTGCTCCACCATCCGCGCCGTATCGTCGGTCGAGCCGTCATCAACGACAACGATCTCAAGCGACTTCACGTCGGCTCTCTGCTCGATTAGCGCGTTGAGGCACCGCAGAAGCACCTGAGAACGACTATGCGTCGGGATGACGACCGAGACGTTCAAAAGTCGCTCCTCATTCACTCCTCTCGACGACGAAGAACTTGCGATAGCAGTCGCCGAAGTTGACCTTCCGACATAGGTCAAGCCACTCCTCGAAATGATAGTTCAGACTGAACGTCAGACTCTCAAGCACCTCGTGTGTGTGGTCTGCCACAGTTGCCATCATGTGGATGGCCTCGTTCTCACTGTCAAGAACCTCGAATCGCGCATTAGGCAGCCCCCGAATCGCAGAGGCGATCTCGTTCTCGGTCGGCACGCCCAGCTCGAAGTGCTCATCCACCCACCAGGGAACGTCCTTTCCAGCGTTTCTCCGCCAATCCAGAAACGCTTGATCACATCTCTTGGCCGTCTCACCTACTGGGCACCCGATCATGAGGCAAGACCGGCAGAGTCTAAACATCTCGGCGATTACGGTCGGGCGGTCCACTCCAGAAACGTGTTCGATCAGGTCAAGAGAAACGACCACGTCAAACGAAGCATCCCGAAACGGCAGGTGTCCCGCATGACCCTGCACGGGCGTCAACAGCTCGTGTCGTCGCTGGTCAAAGCAGACATCAACGCCGACCACGCTGCGCTTGACGAACGGCGCCAGACCAAACGAGCCTGAACCGACCTCGAGGATGCGGGCGGCGCCCAAACCCCTCTCACGAATCTGATCAACCACGAACGCATAGCGAGTGAACCAATTGAGAAGGAACGGCTGCATCTCGGCTCTCCCCTCAGTATTAGAGGAACGCAAGGCTATATCTCGGCCGAAATTGAATAAATCGATAGCTCCCCCGTATCCACGCTCGTCACTAAGAGCTCGCCCCCATCAACCCAAACACCCGCCGGCGCCTTCATTGGGATCGAGTAGATCAAATCGCCGCCTTCCGAGAAACGCTTCACGCAGTTATTTCGGGTGTCGGCGACGAATAGAGACGAATCAGCACCGAACGTAACGAGGTGAGGACAGCTGAAGCCCTCAAGGACGCCGATCAGCTCCCAGCTCGCGTCGAAGAGATGGACCTCGCTCTTGTTCTGGAGGCTGACCGCCACTCTGCCTTTAGTGTCAACCGCGACCCCAAGGGGGCCATCGACAGCCACCGATTTCGCCATCGTGAACTCGCCGCTCTTGTCGGCCTGCTTGACTGTCCAGATGCAATTGCCATCATGGTCTGCCACATAAAGCTGGTTCCTCGCCTCGTCCGCCGCCAGCCCAAACAACCGCCCCAGCTTGAGCTTCCCGATCGCGGGCCCAAGCCTTCTAACCTCGTCAAGCCGCTCGTCGTATCGAATCAGCAGGTCTCCCTGAGCGAAGCTGCACCACACACTGTCGTTCCAGCGAGCGAGACAAAATGGGCCGACGAAGGGACCCGAACGCCCAGGGACTTGCGGAACCACAAGAATCTCAAGGAACTTCGAGGCGCGATCGAGGCGACCGATTCGCCCGTTGCCGAAATCAGCAATCAAGAGCCCGCCAGAGGCGTCGGAGATGATACCGTAGGGCTGGACGAGGCCCGGCCTTATTCTATCGACAAGCCGCACGCTGTATCTCGCGCGAAGCCGCACGGCACGCTTGACGTCCTGGGCATCCGACTCGTCCAGCAGAATGATTTCACCGAGTTTTCGCCTGATGTCGTCCCGCGTCGGGTCCATGTGCAGCGTCTGCTCGACTCGCTGGAAGAACTGATCTCTATCCTCAGGGCCTGCTTGAGGCGACCATACCCCCAAGACGAGCTCACCCCGAAGCTCTTCCAGCCGCGAGCGAACACCCGCCGCCGCATCGGCCATCTCGCTCAGAAGTTCCGCGATAATCTTCCAGCCCAGCTCCGCGACGCGAGGCGCCCACTGCCGGGACGCAACTGCCTCCGCCGCTCGCGCCATCGCGCCGCGCAGCTGCGACCAGCAAGTCTGCCGTGAGCGCTCGATAGCCGAAAGCGACACGTCGATCACAGCGCTTGTCGCGTCGATCCAACGGATGAACTCCTCGCCAGTGCTATCGACGCTGGACCGTCGCCGGCTGATTTCTCTCGCGGTCCTCGCCGCTCTTGCTATCCCGAGCGCGAAATGATAGTTGTCGAGGATGAGACGAGGCAGGAATGTCAACGGGGCCTCGCTCTCACCAGGCTCCGACACCGTAAGCGCCGGGGTCTCGTCGAGGCCAGGGCCCTTTTCCTCGGCAGACGCCAACATCACATCGTTGACTGCTCTCAACTGACCGAAGAACGTTCGATAGATGCTCAGGATTCGCGCAACGTTTCCACGCGCCCAGTCACACAGGTTATCGGGCACGTCAATCGAAGATATGTCAGCGACCAAGACTTCGAGACTGGCGCGAGCCGCCTCAGGGTCCCATCCCGAGACGCTCGCCGCATCGAGTCCAGACGAGACCGCAAGAGAAACGGTCGTTAGCACCGCCTCGTAGCAGCTTGAAAAGTGCAGGTCCGCGACCGAGTCCTTGGCGCCATCGACAAACGGCACGGGTTTGAACGCCTCGCCGCTCTCGTCACGCTGATTGGCGCGTCGCTTGGCGAGATCGACGCAGTAGGCACAAGTCTTCTGCATCCAGGCGGCCATCGCGTCCAGGAACTCCAAGCGGTCGGAGCGATCATCAGCCTGGGTCCGCACTGATGTTAATGAGGTGCGAGAGCCGATGCTTTCCGCGGCCGCGGCGAGTCCCAGCCAGCCGCCGTCGCTCTTCAGCCCGGCGCGACCACCGTAGGCATTCCGCCAGAAATCACCTATAACGTCGCGCGTCGATGGGTCACAATACAAGTGAAACGTTGCCCTAAGCAGTTTTCTGGGGAGCTTGATCTTAAGTCCGAGGCGCCCGGAGTCCTTCTCGTCTGACGACACGTCGTTACCGGTGCGCGCCATCAATCTCTTTCGATGCTCCTCGAGCTCGTCCGCCATCCAATGAAGCGCTTTGAGAAAGTGCCCCGTGCGCATCGCCCTGTCGGCGAGCAGTACATTTGAGACGGCCACTTCACCCTGTAGCTTTGGGTCAAGCACGCCCTCGCGCGAGCCGAGCGACTCCTTGCCCCAATGCGACCACAGCCATTCGCGCAGCCCATGCTGGCAGCGGACATAGTTCTCGGACGACGCGAGCATAAGGTCCGCCGTCCCTTTATTAGCCCATTCCACGCCGTCGTCGTCCCCGAGCTGAATACCAAACTTGGCGCCAGCCAGCGACAAGTGAAATCGACTATTGGCAAAGAGCATTCTCACGCGATTCAAAGCGTTCAAAACAACGTCTAAGACCTCGTTGCGCTGCCGGAGATTCGTGAGCGATTCGCTGTCGCAAACGGGCTTACCGGACTTGTCCGTCAGCGGAGGGCAAACGTTCGAGGCCAGCCTCTCAAGAACCTCGACAAGCCGCGTTGTCGAAAGCTCCTTGCCAACCTGTGAAATCAACTTCTCATCACCGGACGCAACCACCCCAGCAACAAGCAGCTTCAACAGCTGAGAGCTCCCCTCAAGCGACATCCGGTGGGCGTTGAAGATTGTCCCATAGCAGTCGCGCTGCCGATTCACCAGGAAATCCACGAGAGCTTTGTTGGCGATCGCCCTGGGTGAGGCGCGCAGACCAGCAAGCCTCATGTAAGATTCCAAAATGACACGCGCCCAACTCTGGCCATGCGTCACGATGCTGTCCCTGACCTGCTTGATAACGTCCAGCGGGTTATTCGCGCGACCGTCCTGCGGATTGCGGATTGGGGATTGCGGATTGCGGATTGCCTCCAGAATGTCCGACAGATTCACATCGTCCCAGGCGACCGACGCCGCCTCGTCAAAAACCGGGGCGCCAATAAGGCCATCCCCGTCAACGGCCTTGCTAAAAAGATACGCATAGACGAATCGCTCCAACTCCCCGGTCTCAACAGATACGTTCGTCGGATCGTAGCCCAGCGCCTCGAAGGCATCCTTGCGCGACGCTAGCTTTCTCAGGCCCGGGTATGACCTCAGCAACGTCCAGATAAGACGCCCAGTCGTGTCCAGTACTTCAGGGTCCGCGCCGCCAATGGCGAAAACCGCCGCCGCCGAATCAAGCAAACGCCGCACGAACTCCTGCTCCGCTCTGTCTGTTCTCTCCAAGAACCTCGCCGACGCCGCGGACGAGGTGAGCTGTTCACCCAGCACGACGCCGATACTGTCCGTCGCTCTTGTCAAGGCGCCCAAGTACAGCCCGCGATTGGCCTCAAGCACGGCGCGGTATCGACCGAGATAGACGAAGCGATTCACCGCCTGCTGCTCGGGACTGTCCGCCATTACACTCTTGCAGAGGCCCACCATCTCGCCGAGCCGATTTCTAATGCCAAGAAGCGAATCCTTGAGCGATTCGGCCTCCTTGAGCGCCGCCTGAAGCAGCACGCCGAGGCAAAACTCAAACGCCTCCCAAAGCTCACGACGCCTATATAGCACTGCCGCATCGCGCACCAGCTCGATGAGTCTGTTTGTCTGGCGCTTCTCCTTGGCCATCAGGAGTTTCAGCTGAAGCAACGTCGCCTGATAATCACGAACGGCGTCACCCTCACTCACGGAATGGGGCGAAGCGTCGTCAGCGATTAAAGCCGCCTCACATGCAACCGTCTCGTTGGCTGAAAGAGCCATCTTTGGCTCCAGCTCGCGAAGAAGCTCAATCTGCTCATTCTCATTCCGCTCGCGCTCGCTGTTCGCTGCCTGCACCGCCCGCGACAGCAGCAAATAGAGATTCAGGGGCTGCTCGAGCTTCATCAGGCCCCATGCCGCCGCTCGAAGGCTCGCAAAAGATGCTGCCTCGCGCGAGACCGCGCCCGAGACCCCCTGATTGACAAGGTCAGCATCTCCTCGCTTGACGCCGATCTCGATCAGCGACTCCACGGCCGCATCTTTCTTGTCTGGGGCGTCGCTCGCATTTAGAATCGCGTCCTTCAGCGACGACTGCTCAAGCTCGAAGAACGAGAGCTCGCAAGGCGGCGCGTTTACGACGACGAGGCCCCCGGCAGTCGCCAACAACTGCGGCTGGAGCCCGCCTTGCTCTTGGGAGGCCTCAATCTCGAACGTCACAATCGGAAGCCCAGGAGGCGCAACTTGCTGAATCGTTCGGTGTTTATCATCAAGTAGGAAGAAGAAACCCACGTCATTGGCTGCGATCGCTGCGGGCGCGAACCTGCCGTCCTCTGCCGGGTCACAAAGCTCATATTCGGATACGAGTTCCAGCTGGTCCGTGAAAATCAGAACCCTGCGATTACCTGCATCCAGCACTGAAACGCTGTCGGACGAAAGAGGCGCGACGCCCGACGGAAACAGAAAACATGGCGGGCTGAACAGCTCGGCGGGCGTGTCGTGAAGCAAAGCTATCTCCTGCTCCGCCACGGAGCCTCGTCGGCCGACCATGCCCTTAAACTTGCCGTCCGACGAGAAACGCTGGAGCCGGTGGTTGCCCCTGTCAACTACTATCAGCTCATCTGCGGCCGTTGCGCAGATGGCTTGAGGCTCGTAGAACTGCCCGGCGCCAGAGCCAACGTGACCGAACGAGAACTTGAGGTTGCCGTCTAGGTCAAGGGCCGTAATGCGGTGATTCCAGCTATCACAGATTAGCACCTGCGCAAGCTCTTCGAGAATCGTAAGGCCGCGAGGATAGAAGAACGAGCCCTCGCCCTTCCCCTTAGCTCCGACTGCCCACAACACGTCGCCAGATGCGGATAGCTTCACAATCCGGTGGTTGTATTCGTCGCTGAGGAAAATGTCGCCCTGGCTATCCATGGCCATGCCCGAGACGCGCTCAACGGCCGGCTCAAGGCTCGGATCGATCGGAACGACCTTTCTCGACCTCAGGACATTCAGCGGAACACTACCGCGTGATGAGTTTTCGTTTGTGCTCAAAAAACGCACACCCCATCGCAAGTTCGCTCGGCGCAAAACCTCGCGCACAATCGCTTTTCTAACCTATCGAAGCATCAAACCAGGCAGCTTAATATACGCCTCGATTGCGCAGAGGGCAAAGGTGGTGAGTTTTAGGTTCCGAGCTTCAGGTTCCAAGTTCGTAACCTGGGGAAGCTGAGCCGAGCCGCCAAGCCGACCGATTTGATTCGCCCACAAGAACAGCTACGGGCGCCGGGGCACCCTCCTTGTGATCACCTCAAAGCCATTCCACCAATCATCAGTACCCTCCCCTCGGGCGAAGACCTTGAAGGCCGACTCGAACTCAGGATGCGCCCTCAAAAAATCCGCGTTCGCTCGCTCCACGTGCTCCCAATTCAGATCGTCAATAAGAATCGCACACCGCTCGGACAGATGAGGCAGGATTATCTCAAGCCCGGCCACTTGCTGCTCATAAGTATGTTCCCCGTCGTAGTAATAGACATCGACCTTCAAGTCCGGCTCCTGGGCGAAGATGCGCCCGATCGCCTCCTTGTAGTCCAAGTTGTGATACTCAATGTTCGACGGGTTGCCGAACTTCGCTAGATTCGCCTTCAGGGCCTCGTGATTTGTACCATCCTCATCGAATTCAGAGAAACTGTCGATGCCAATGCACCGCGTGCCCTGGTTGAACAGCGCAGCGCTCAAGATACTACAGCCGCGATACATCCCGACCTCGAGATAGACGCCGTTCGGCGCGAACCTTCGCACGAGCTCGT
>CAYZPW010000055.1:0-23131 GCA_964480475.1 uncultured bacterium
CCTCGATCTTAGCCAGGTCCCATTTTATGCCGTCTTGGCCGGTGTCGAGCTTCGCTTCAATGCCTCCGAGCACGTCCACAATGCCTCCCTCGCCGTCAAGCTTCGCCTCCACCATGGCAATGCCATTAGCGATAGCCAAGAGGCCGAAATCGCTATATATGATCACATCCATGTCGTACCCGAGGTCGTCCACCTTTGACTCGAGGTAATTGATCATGTAAACCAGACCTGCATCGCCGTCGAGCTTCGCCTCGATCCCGTACAGCAGCTCATAGTTGTTCACCACGTATCCCTGGATGTCCGGGAGCAGGTCCCAATACATCTCATCCACCAACGGGATCATGTCGTCGAGCTTCGCCTCTATCATCGCAAGCGTCGCATCGGTTGCGCCAAGCATTTCGATGATGACCTCTATCCCTGGCTGGACGCCATCGTCTATCTTCTCCTCAAGCTGCATGACATCTACCATCAAGACGTCGAGGTCTGAAAACACGCCCTGTTGGAAGTAATCGAACCACATCCGATCGTGCATATTGTCGAGCTTCGCCTCGATCCCAGTCAGATAGCTGTCGATCTCCCCGTCCAGCTTGTTCTCAATCTTAGCCAGGTCCCATCTTACACCTTGTTGGCCGTCGTCGAGCTTCGCCTCGATGCCATAGAGCATGCCGGAAATGCCGTCCTCGCTGTCGAGCTTGGCCTCGAGCCGCGCGATCTCAGAGTGAATGGTCGTCAAGCCAAACGAGGTGTCATACATAATCATGTCGGTGTCGTATCCCAGCCCGTCCAGCTTCTCCTCGAGCTGGTCAACGTTCGTTGCGATTACCGTGGTGGAGGTCATTACAACCCCCTGATTAGCCAGCATGATCGTTGTCGTAGTGACAACTTCGCCCACGATCCTGGCAGTGGTAAGCGTCAGCTGGTTGAGCTCTCCCAGGTCGTCGGAGATGCCGCCAATGTTCGGGTCCAGACGGTCGAGCTTTGCCTCGATCTTCTCGATCGCAGCGGCCGTCGCGATCTGATACAGATGGTGCAAGCCGCCCGTGACGTCGCCGCCTACCTCGTCGATCTTCTTTTCCAGCTCCCAAAACGAGAAGTCGCCGAAATGACGGTCCATCTTGTCCTCGATCGCCTCCAGCTGATCACCGACCGGATCGACCTTCGCCTCCAGTTTCGCCACGTCCTCTATGAGGACATCAACATTTAGGCCCTCAAGGTTGTCGAGCTTCCGCTCTATCATGGGCAGCGCCTCGTCCAGCTTACCCTCGATTACGATGATCGGCGGAAGGCCCTTATCCAGTTTGCTCTCTAGCCTGGGCAGGTCTCGGTCGAGCTTGGCCTCGATCTTGTCGATTGGGTCAGGCGCCTCGCCCGGCGGGCTGACCAGAAGCACGATCTTCCAAAGCAGAAGATCATATAGGGCAGTGAGCCCCACAGTATTTGTGCCTTCTACCGTAGTAACCGCGCCCGCGTGATAAGCCTGGCCAAACTCCCAGAACACGTCAACATTGCCGCCGATCCCGTTGAATTCAAGCTTCTCTTCCCCTAATGGCCAAACGCCCTCTCCGAAAAGGAATAGATACCCCTCGCCGGCGCCTATGTTAGGGATGTGAACCAGGGAAAGACTCGATGCACCAGTGGGTTGGGGCATCAGGATCTCCTCGCCCATCGTGATCGACACTTGGTGTTCCGGAAGCCCCTGGTTCTCATACACCACAATCAGAAAGGCACTCAGGCTCAGCATAGGACCGCTGAGCTGGAATTCATACCCGCCATTGCCTGTCACAAAGGCCGTAACATCCCAGCGGTAGCCGGTGGCGTAGTAGAGGAAGTCACCCAAATAGAAGCTGTCAACGTAATCAGCTGTGCTCTTCCAGGGCAGAATGTTGAAGTTAAAGCTCCCGCCGGCGCCCTCATAGGTACGTTCTATCTCCACGCCGTTGAGGAAGAGAAAGGCCTTCACTATCGACGAGCCCGCCGGGATGCCAGTGATGTCGAACAGGTCCAAGAACTCGCCCGTGGCGAAATGTGGGACCGTGTCATACTTAGCCCCGTAATGCCCAGTCTCCTGGAACACGAGGTCCTCTGGCGGATGATCGCCCGTCGTATCAGCAAAAGAGATCACCGGCAGAAGTAGCAGAACAGAAAACAACAGAATCAGATACTTTCTAGCCATCAAAATCGCCTCCATTTTTGGTTCAAGGTGATTTGTGTAATGCGCCAAAAACACTTTCTCAGAAGGTTAAAGTAATCCGGATCCCAAGCATCACCTCCCCACATCGTGTACACTCAAATAATCAATACTCACGCGCTAAACAAGCATCATAACACCTCGAAACCGGCTAAGTCAAGCTCATTTTTCACACCCCGAGACCCTCGCCCACAGGCACACACTAGACCCGCTACGCTTACCTGTGCTCCGATTTTGAAGTTGAAATTCGCCGTCCGTCGGATCTTCGACTTTAAACTTGGGACACTCCATCTTTGACCCTCGACTTTTGACTTGATTGCGCACTCGCAGAGTGGCATATTGCGGCGCGTTGAAACGTTCTTGCTCCTGTTTGACCGTGGGACCATTTTGGCTATGTCAAAAAGCACATTTTACGTTACGACCCCGATCTATTATGCGAACAGCGTGCCGCACATCGGCAACGCATACACGACCATCGTGGCGGACGTGATTTCTCGCTACAAGCGTGCGATGGGCTTCGACGTGATGTTTCTGACGGGCATGGACGAGCACGGGCAGAAGGTCCAGTCGGCGGCCGTCGAAAAGGGCATTGATCCTCAGCAGTATGTAGATGAGATGGCACAGGTCTGGCAGAGGCTCCTCACCGAATTTGACATTTCAAACGATGATTTCATCCGGACCACCGAGCCGAGGCACGAAAAAGGTGTTTTGAGGCTCTTCGAGCGAATGATGGCCAAAGGCGACGTCTATGAGGGCGAATACGAGGGCTGGTATTGCAGGTTTGAGGAGAATTTCTTGACCGACTTGCAGGTTAAAGATGGCAAGTGCCCCGACTGCGGCAGACCAGTGGAGAAATCGCGTGAGCGAGCGTTTTTTTTCGCGCTGTCCAAATACGAGAAGCCACTGCTTGAGCACTACGACGCACATCCGGAGTTCATCAGGCCCGATTTCAGGATGAATGAGGCGAGGCGCTTCGTTGAGCAGGGCTTGAAGGACCTCTGCATCAGCCGGTCCGGGCTCGAATGGGGCATCGAAATCCCGGGGGCGGAGGGTTACACGATTTACGTTTGGATAGACGCTCTGATCAACTACCTGACGGGCGTTGGCTTTGGGACGGACGACGAGTTGTTTGCGCGATACTGGCCTTGCGACCTTCACCTTCTGGGCAAGGACATCTTGAAGTTTCACTGTGTCTATTGGCCCGCGATGTTGATGTCGGCCAATGTGCCGCTGCCCAGGTCGCTTTACAACCACGGTTGGCTTCGCGTATCGGGCCAGAAGATGTCAAAAAGCATCGGCAACGTAGTCGATCCATTCTATCTTGCCAGCGAGTTTGGCTCGGACCCGGTGCGCTACTTCCTCACGCGGGACATTCAGTTTGGGCAGGACGGCAATTTCACCGAGAAGAACCTGATCGGGCGATACAACAGTGACCTGGCGAATGATCTGAGCAACTTGATTCACCGGACGCTGTCGATGTGCAAGAAGTACTTTGATGGCCAGATACCGGCCGGTTCAGCCGACGTAGCTCTGCCAGCTACTATGGCGAAGTCAGCCGACGCCGCTTTAGACGATACTCTGCCCGAGATGTGTGCATCGACTTTCAGGGCCTACTGTCGATACATGGACGAGCTGGACTTCCGAGCGGCGCTTGAATCTGTGTGGCGCCTCATCTCTTTCGCAAATGTCTTCATCGACCGCGAGAGGCCTTGGGCTCTTTACGAGCAGGGAGAGATTGAAAAGCTCGGGGCCGTGCTGTATGGTGTGCTTGAGGCGGGGCGCATCATCCTGCGCATGCTCCAGCCGTTCATCCCGTCCGCGGCCGGCAAGATGCTCAGCCAGTTCGGCGTTCTTGCGGAGCCGGGAAACGAGCTACCTGAGCAGGCGAGATGGGGAGGCCTTCTGGCGGGGAGCAAGTTAGGCGATGTCTCGCCGGTTTTCGTGAAGAGGAAGCTGCCAAAGTCGGAGCCCGAGCGCAGAGCGGCCTCAGACAATGGACATAAGAAGGAGGAGACAATGACTAAAGAGACAATAACGATCGATGATTTCGCAAAGGTTCAGCTAGTTGTCGGCGAGATCAAGAGCGCAGAGGCTGTTGAAGGTTCCAAGAAGCTTCTGAAGCTCGAAGTTGACATTGGCCACGAGATTCGGACCGCCGTGGCCGGCATGAGGGAGTTCTACGGGCCTGATGAGATGGTCGGCAAGAAGGTCGCTTTCGCGGCGAATCTCGCGCCGGCCAAGATATTCGGCGTCGAGTCGCAGGGCATGGTTCTGGCTGCTGATTCCAAAGAGATGGTTTCACTCTTGACCATAGACAAGGACGTGCCGATAGGTTCGGTGATCAGATAGATGTCAAGTTCGCCTTCGGGCGCAATCTCGCCTTTGGCGGAGGTTCAAGCGCAATGAGAGGGATAAAACCTGCTTCGCTTGCGGTGTTGGTGTCCGGAACTGGGACAACGCTTCAGAACTTAATCGACAGAATAGCGGCGGGCGAGCTGCCGGCCAGAATCGCGGTTGTGCTGTCCAGCAAGCCAGATGCGTACGGGGTAACACGGGCCCAAAAAGCAGGCATTCCCGTTGAGGTCGTCAATCGCAAGGAGTTCAAGGACCCGGAGGTCTTCGCTGATGCGGTCAACGCACGGCTTGAGAAATACGACATCGACCTGGTTGTCCTGGCGGGATATAGCCATCTAATCAAGCTGGACAAGCGGCGTAATATCCCGGCGATCAATATCCATCCGGCGCTCGTTCCCGCGTTTTGTGGCAAGGGCTATTACGGCGACCGTGTGCACAAGGCTGTGCTGGATTATGGGGTTAGGTTCACCGGTGTTACCGTCCATTTTGTTGACGAAAAGTACGATCACGGGCCTGTGATACTCCAGGAGCCCGTGGAGGTCCGCCACGGCGATACAGTTGACAGCCTGCGGTCTCGCGTCCAGCAGGTCGAGCACAGGCTCTATCCAACGGCGATAAAGCTCTTCGCTGAGCGGCGGCTCGAAGTCGAGGGTCGCAAGGTCGTCATCTTGCCACGCCGAAACGACCAATAGCTCCCACGGGCTCCAGCCTTAAACCTGGAACTTGACCTTAAACTTGAAACTTGAAACTTGAAACTTGAAACTCGGAACTCGGAATATCGCCATCGTTCACGACTGGCTGACCGGCACCAGAGGCGGCGAGCGGATACTTGAGGCGCTGTGTGAGCTGTTCCCGTCAGCGACCATCTTCACGCTCCTGCACGTGCCCGGCAGCGTCTCTGAGCAAATTGAAAAGAACCCGATTCGCACTAGCTTCGTGCAGCATCTGCCCTCTGTCCAAAAGCATTACAGACTCTATCTGCCGCTTTTCCCGCGCGCAATCCAGTCGCTCGATCTGTCTGGCTTTGACCTTGTCATCAGCGTAAGCCACTGCGTCGCGAAGGGGGCGATCGCGCCCAAGGGTGCGCTCTCGATCTGTATATGCCTGACGCCCATGAGATATGCTTGGGACCAGCTCGACACGTATTTCCCGCCCGAGCGACCGTTCAACAGACTGCTCGTCAGACCTATTCTTGAAAGGCTCCGAGTCTGGGACGCAAAGACCACGAACAGAGTCCATCATTTCGTCGCGATATCGAACTTTGTCGCGAAAAGGATAGAACGCTACTACGGGCGCCGCTCGGAGGTCATCTACCCTCCGGTCGATGTCTCGAGGTTCAGTCTCGATCCAGACAATCTCGAGGACTACTTTCTGATCGTCTCCGCCTTCGCTCCTTACAAGCGCCTGGATATAGCGGTCGAGGCGTTCAGGGGACTTGACGCCAAACTGAAGATAATTGGCAAAGGTCAGGAGGAAAAGCGCCTCAAGGCTATCGCGCCTCCAAACGTTGAGTTCTTGGGGGCCCTCAACGACGAGGAGGTCGCGATGCATCTTTCTCGCTGCAAGGCGCTCATTTTCCCGGGCGTCGAGGACTTCGGCATCGTCCCGCTGGAGAGCCTTGCGTCGGGCCGGCCGGTCATAGCGTATGGTCTGGGCGGCGTCCTGGAGACGATCCAAGATGGCGAGACAGGTGTTCTGTTTGATGAACAGACACCGGAAGCCCTCATCGACGCGATTCACCGGGTGGCGAAGACCCCTTTTGAGCCCGAAAAGCTGCGAGAATCGGCCGAGAGGTTCGACGTCGCGATTTTCAAGCGCCGGATATCGGAGTTCATCTCCGAGAAGATGAGCGTGTAGGGGACTGTAGGACGGGCTTTCTGAGGCTGTCATTGCTACCGGGCAAGTTCCCTAGCAGCCCAGGATTGTGGTTGAAGCCGCCGAGTTGGTATCCTATCCTCCGTCCAGAGAATGAACATGGGGAAAGTGCTCATAAATATCTGTTTCGCGTCGAATGGAGGATGATTTGAAAAGGCCAAAGGAGATAATGTTCCAGGTAGAGGAATCTGCCGAGGGTGGCTACGAGGCCTGGGCTTTGGGTCACTCGATTTTCACCGAAGGAGATACGCTTGACGACGTAAAAGGAGCGATCGCTGAGGCCGTCCGTTGTCATTTCGATGAGGGGGAGATGCCGACTGTCATCCGCCACGCCAAAATGCCACAGAAGGGTTGAAGTTCATGCCCAAGCATCCTATCGTTTATGAGGCTACAGGATTTCTTGGGATTTCAAGGATGAAGGCTTATGAACCATGTCTGCTGAAGCTCTAGGAATTGATCGTCATATCGCTATGGATAAGGGCATCTGTGGAGGAGAGCCGCGCATAGCCGGCACTCGAATCAAAGTCCGACATATCATGGCGGAATACGAGCGACAGGGCTTGAGCCCTGACAAGATTTGCGATTTGCACCCTGGACTGACGCTTGCGGCTGTTCATTCCGCAATCGCTTACTACTACGAACACCGGGATGAGATACTCGAGGCCATCCGACGCGACGAGGAATTCGCCGAATCTGTCAAAGGCCGTCTGAATCTGCGGGATTGATCCATTGCAGAGGCCGAAGCTTCTTTCTGTTCTGTGCGACGAGCACATCCCCCATCCGGTTATCACTGGGTTGCGCAGAAGGGGACTGGAGGTAGTGAGTGTTCAGGAGTTAGGCCAGAGCTCTGCGTCGGACTTGACGGTTCTTGATTTGGCGCTTGACGAGGGACGATTGCTTTATACTTGCGATGCCGACTTCCTACGGCTCCACGCTAAGGGACGCAAACATGCCGGCATCCTGTACCACCACCAACTGAAATACTCGATTGGGGAGGCGGTTGGGAGAGTCTTCGAAGCCTGCCTTGTTTTGAGCGCGCATGAGGCGGCCAACCGCGTGGTGTTCCTATAACACAGCACAAAGGGAATGAGATGAAGTCCGTCGGTCGGGATGTTCTTGCGAGACTTGCGAAGGAGAAGTCGGAGGAATCCGCTTATCTTGTGCGGGCGTTCATGGACGGGTGCGCCGACGCGGTCGCGGAAGCCGCGCAGCGACTGGCGGACTGCTTGGGCGCGGGCGGGAAGCTGCTGCTCTTTGGCAACGGAGGCTCTGCGGCGGACGCGCAGCACATCGCGGCCGAGTTCGTCAATCGCCTCTCGATTGAGCGTCCCGCCCTGCCAGCGATTGCGTTGACGACGGACACGTCAGTTCTGACATCGATTGCCAACGACCGCTCGTTCGCCGAGGTCTTCTCGAGGCAGATCGAGGGGCTGGGAAACGAAGGTGACGTGGCGTGGGGCATCTCGACGAGCGGGACGTCGGAGAATGTTCTGAGGGCGTTTTCAGTGGCCAGGAGCAAGAATATGCTGACGATATTCTCGACTGGACAGGGCGGCAAAGACGCGGTGGTCGATTTTCTCTTCGCAGTGCCTCATCACTACTCGGCTCGGATTCAGGAAGTGCATATCGTCCTCGCTCACACGATTTGCGAGCTCGTCGAGATGATCATGTTCGGTGAACACAATGGCTAAGAAACCCATTGAACCGTTCGACTTGGACAGGGTTCGGCCGACGAGTCTTTCGGACCGTGCGAGCAAGGTCGAACTTGCGACGATGGCGAAGACCCACACAAAAGGCGCCTCGTTTGCCGACTTCCTGGCGTCGCTGCCGGATGTGCTCGCAGGCAAGGATTTCAGGAGCATCGTCGAGGCGATAGTCGAGGCGAGGTCGAACGGACGGCATTTCGTCTGGGCGATGGGCGCGCATTCGATCAAGTGCGGCCTCTCGCCGGTGATCTGCGATCTTATCCGCCGGGACGTAATCACGGCAGTTGCGCTGAACGGCGCGGGGATTATCCACGATTTTGAGCTGGCTGCGGTGGGCAAGACGTCCGAGGATGTCGCGTCGCAGCTCGACAGCGGTGAGTTCGGGATGGCAAAGGAGACGGCGGATTTTTTGAACGCAGCAGCGGTCTCGGCCGCGAATTCGGAGCAAGGCCTGGGCCTCACTGTCGGGAAGGAGATTCTCGCTCGCAGGCTGCCCTACGCGGACCTGAGCATACTCGCGACGTGCGCCGAGGCAGGCGTGCCGGCGACTGTTCACGTTGCCATCGGCACGGACATCGTCCACATGCATCCATCGGCGGACGGGGCGGCTATTGGAAAGGCGTCATTTCTCGATTTCAGGCTGTTCACGTCGGTGGTGTCCGAGCTCACGGGCGGGGTGCTCTTCCACGTTGGCTCGACCGTCCTTTTGCCAGAGGTATTCCTCAAGGCCTTCGCGATCGCGCAGAACACGGGCGCGAATCCGAGGAGCTTTACGACGGTCAACGTGGATTTCATCCAGCATTATCGCCCCACTGTGAACGTCCTCAAACGCCCAACAGCGTCGGGCCGAGGCACAGGCTACGCTATCACCGGGCATTTCGAGATACTCATTCCGCTCTTCGCCGCCGCGATAGTCGAACAGCTCGGCTAATGGCCAAGGTTGCGTTTGTCCAGTTCACGATGATCGACAACCTCGGCCCGATGATACTCTGCGCCGAGCTCAAGAGGCATGGCCATGAGGCAGAGATAGTCATCGCGCCCGAGGAGCCGGGCTATCTGAAGCGGCAGCAAGGCAACCCGCCGGACATCTTCGCCTTCTCATGCACGACCGGGACGCATCTGATTGCGCTCAAGGAGATCAAGCGACTCAAGGATGCGTTTCCGAACGCGTTGATGGTGATGGGCGGGCCGCATCCGACGTATTTCCCGGAGATCGTCCACGAGGACGGCCTCGACGCAATCTGTCGCGGCGAGGGCGAGGGCGCGATCGTGGAGCTGGCGAACGCTGTCGAGGCTGGCTCGGATTTCAGCGGAATCGAGAACCTCTGGGTCAAGATGAATGGCGAGGTCAAGCAGAATCCGCTTCGGCCGCTGGACCAAGACCTCGACAGCATCGCTTCCCCGGACAGGGAGTTCTATCACCGCTATAAGTCGGTCCGCATCTACCCGAGCAAGCTGTTCATCGCGAGCCGCGGCTGCCCGTTTGACTGCTCATTCTGCTTCAACCATAGCCTCAAGAAGATGTATGAGGGCAAGGGGCATTACGTTCGGCACCGAAGCCCGGAGAACGTCGTGGAGGAGGTCGCGAAGGTCAAGTCGGACTGGAAGTGGCTCAGAACCCCCTACTTCGCGGACGATTCGTTCCTGCTCAAGAGGGATTGGGTGGTTGAGTTCTGCGAGCTCTATCGCAAGCGCATTGGCCTGCCGTTCTTGTGCCAAATCCGCGCAGACCTACTGGATGACGAGCTGGCCGAGGCGCTAAAGGCCGGCGGCTGTCACCTCGTCTCGGTCGGAGTCGAGAGCGGCAACGACTTCCTGCGCGAGGAGGTTCTGGGCAAGACAGTTACCCGCCAGCAGATTGAAAGCGCGGCATCAATCCTGAAGAAGCACAAGATACTGTTCAGGACCTACAACATGCTCTGTCTGCCCGGTGAGACGCTCGACACGGCGCTTCAGACCGTGGCGCTCAACGCTAAGATCGAGGTCGATTGTCCCTGGGCCTCCATCGTGCAGCCATATCCGAGGACGCAGCTCGGGGAATATGTGGTGGAGCACGGCTTCGTGGGGCCCGAATTCGACCCTACCAACATGAGCGCCTCGTTCTTCAAGGGCAGCGTGTTTGATCTCCCGGAGAAAAAGGAGATCGAGAACCTGCAAAAGCTCTTCTACGCGGCCGTGAGGTGGCACATCCCCGCATCGCTCATCAGGCGCCTCGTGAGGCTGCCCAAAAACCCACTCTTTGAGGCGGTCTTCCGCGTAACGTATCTATTGGGCACCGCCAAAGCATATAGAATGCCGCTGTGGTTCACGGCCTGGCTCGGCTTCCAGATGCGAAAGCTATACACCGAGTATTGAGGCGCATCGAGGGCTGATTCTATGGACTGTCTTTCAACCATTCTGAGGGCAATAGAGAGGTTGCAGTCGATTGATCCGCAAGCGAGCGATTGCCAATTGCATATCATGCAGCAGGGATCCATAGCCTCCGGTCCCGGTCGCCAGACTGGCAAAGCCTCTGGTGTGTCAACGCTCTTTGTTGATTCGCCACGGCGGATCTGTCAAGGTACGACTGAGATAACGTAAACTGTGGGGTTCCTGGCGCATTTTGCAGCAGCATCTTCAGCGGCGACTGCGGTGAGAACCTATGGGCAGTATAGAGGAGCTGTCGGGTTTTCGAATTCGAGACACCGCCGAACTGTCATGAAGAAGGGGTAGTAGTATGAAAGATCCAGAAGTTGTTAGCCAAGAATTGAGTACGCGGCAACAGATAATGGACTTCCTCGAGGGCTACACACAGGAGCGAAAGGGAGAATTAGACACTCGGCAGCTAACTAGAGGATTGGTCAAGAGCTACCTCTTGGAAACTGTCCCGAATTCCTCTCCGGAACCTGATATTGAATCGGTCTTCAGGAAGGCAGGGATTCGTCTGGATAGAGTAGATGAGGCTCTCTATAAGGTCTGGGATACTGACCAAGAGCTTTGGGGATTCTTGGAGAACCTGATCAGCCGACATCCTGTTCTTTATACCACCATTAAGGCTAAGGATAGCGATCAATGGGTGAGTAGAATAGTGAATACAAGCCCCGAACTGGATAGAGTCTGGATTAGTGGGCGGGCTTTTGAGATGCTTTGGCGAAAGGTCCTGCACATCAATCCTGGGGCGCGGTATGGCAAATTGGCCTTCAGCTTTGATAACATCTTCGAAGTGAATGGTGATGGCTTCCAGAGCGATGACGAAGAACTGGGTATGGACGAAGAGAAGGCCCCCGACGCTCCGTTAGTGAGTGAACGAAAGGCAGCTAGATTCACTCTTGTTGACAGATTGAACGAGATTGAACAGAAACTCCCTAGACTTCAAGAGGTGTATCATCCGCTGCATTCCATCTGCCAGTTGCGTTTTCCTGCTGCGGGTCGGGGCGGCCACGATTTTTACCACGATGGGAAAGTAACGAACCGTAGCGATAGCTTTGCTGATCATCGAGCACACCTACTGTATGTCCTCAGAATGTACAAAGCGGCGACTGAAGACGCGGAGCGAAAGGCCTGGTACTCGATCAGAAAGACTACCTTCAGAACCGGAAGCGAACTCATAACCCTTCAAGGCGCCCCTGTTGTTATCAAGTTTGCCGAGGCCCTTCCTGTTGAGACTCTCGAGAAATGGGTCAGCTCGACTTTCCAATCCAAGCGAAACAGGTTCAGGTTGTGGGGCAGGCCAATACCTGTTGGGCCTAGGAAGTTCCATATCTATGGCGCGGATAGGCACCTTTGGCAGCCCATTTTCTTGGAGATTACAGACAAACACCTGCTTGCGATTCTCCCAGAGGGAACCTGCGCAAATACTGTGCACAGGCTTGTCACAAATGTACAGCTTTTCATTGATCCCAGAGCCGATGTTTCAGTCGGGGATCACAGCTATGATGACATTGTGGCCAACGCTTTTGCCGAGCAGGTATTACGCCATGAACGTTGACGAGATCGTAGAAGACCCTCTTTATCAGCTGAACCTGACATTATGGCTTTTGCAGCCTCTGAGAGACGGCTACCCGCTTAATCCGCTACTGAGGGAAGCGGGTTATGAGCTCTTCGCGATTAGCCCCGGCATGCCGCTTGGGCCTGCATTGAGGGAGACGGTTACATCGGGATCTGTTGACTCCGCCGTAGAACCAGGGCCTGATCTCTTGCTTTCCAGAGATGAACGAGGCGAATTCGTGGTTTGGGAGTGTAAATCGCAGCTATTCGGCGCCGAATCCTCCAGCGCAAGGCAAGCTCGTGGGTTACTTCTGCAAGCCGGCGAGCAATTCAATCTGGCCATTGGCCTAGAACTCAAGGCGCGCCCCGATCTCTATTTGGTTTACCTTTCCAAGCATCTTTCATGTCAGGAGTATCTCAGCAGGCTTTGCAGCATTAAGCACGATCTCGAACTGAAGGGGATGAAGACGCTGCCGGTTGGGGGCATTGGGATCGTAAATAGAGACATCGAAGTGTGCCTTCACAACGCGTATGATCAAGGAATGATTCCTCCGGCACTAGCGAACATAGTGGGTACCGAAGCTAAGGTTCAGGACCTTGCGAGCGATGAGAATCCCATCCCGCTGTTTTACATTCCCTGGGACCCTAATGTCTCACAATCAGATGTGATGAAGGAGCATTGTGAGAGTGTGTTTGGGGAACGAATACTCTCGGCATTCGTCGCGGAAATAGGTCGAGCTTCAACACCAGTAACGCTGGAAGTAGTCTATGACGACTTGCTCAACAAAGCTACATTCCACTTTTACAGCCAGTGGAGGTCTAAGGACACCCAGCGTGCGCTGAGAAGAAGGTGCAAACAACTGATAGACCAAGCCCTGGAAGGTGCTCAAGCGCATTTTGAGAGGTCGCCCCTGGTCCAGCCGAGCAAACCAGGAGTTAGTTTGAAGATCGGTACGGACGAAGACCTAGAGTGTATCATTGATTCAATTACGAAGTGTCAGCGTGGGGCATGGATAACAACGGAACCCGAACCTCAGCTAAGCCTTTTCCCTGAAGATGATGGTGTTTGAGAGATGCGTAATCAATTCGTGCCGTGGTTATGCGGGTCGGCCTTCAGAGCCATACTCGTCCCTGACGCCCGCTCGTGTGGTGTTTGCCAAGAACTAGGAGCGAAATCTCATTCCTGAGCATCGATTTGGTAATGTAGCTGCGCCCTTTTCCCAGTAAGACAACGGCTCGGCTTCCAGATGCGAAAGCTCTACACGCAGTATTGAGGCGCAGGGGCAGCCCAGTTAATTGTCCCGCAGCTTCATAACAGTCGGAAACGCGTTGCGGACGCCGCGGCAAATACATGATTGCGAAGCGGCTTTGGGATCATTGGGATCGTCGGAACCAACTGTTTTCTTGACTACGTACGGCGCCCAGGGCATTCTTGATTGGATGATTGAGCCGCTGATGCGCTTGAAGCATCACCGGTGTGTGTTTGATCGGGCGGCACGGTAAAGGAAGGAGGTTGTGGATGGCCAGCAGTCAAGCGCCTCGCACCTCGGTTTCGCGATTGACCGACATTGCGGAAATGTATGTGATTCCTTTGGCGCAAGAGAATGCGATACAGCGCTTTCTGCAAGAACACGACTTCCTACGGCCGATACTTCTGGAGGCCAAAGATAGGATAATCCCCGTTTTCGGGAGCGATGTGAAGCTCTGCCTTGAGCTCGAGCACGATCCTGAGGAGGGCTGGGACGAGCTTTTCATCGTGATCAAGTCGAAATGCAGCGCTGAGGAGGCGATAAGGCTCGAAAAGAGGGTGATGGACGAGTGGTTCCTCGATAGGATGATGCACACAAAGGGCAAGCTCAACGTGGCGGAAGAGCCACTGTGAGCTTTGACTGGCAGGGTTATGTTGCTCTTGCGCAGGAACTTGCAGACAGACCCGAGGAAGCTTGTTTGAGGTCAGCCGTCAGCAGGGCGTATTACGGTGTTTTCTGTATCGCCAGGAACCTAAAGGGCCTCAAAGAGCATACCGCGAAGAACCTTCATTGGAGCGTGATTGAGGAGTATAGGAACTCGAGCAATAGAGAAGATCGCGAGATCGGTAGCATCCTTGACAAGCTCAGAAGGGCGCGAAATCACGCAGACTACAGAGAAGAAAAGACCGTAACCAAAGACATTGCCGAAAGGGCCGTGCTTCTTGCCAAGGACATTCTGACGAAGATGGGGAGTCATCTTCGCATTTAGGCTAGCTGCACCATCCTCTTCTGCTTACGCCTATTCCCCTATGTGCCTTGGTATGCGGTCGATGAGCCTTTTGACTGCCGCTAGGTATTTCTTCTCTGAAATCCAGACGCTCATCGCCTTATACTTGCCAGATTTCTTCTGGAAGGAACCTTTCCAGAGACTGAATCTCTCGACATCGAAGTCCTCGTTTGGGTCGAAGAAGGCCCCGGCTGGCGGATGGATGTAGATGCGCAGGTCTTTGCGGGTTACGTTGATAGTTAGAATCTCTCTTCCTGAGCTGAAGAAAGCAATCGCTCTCCCATCTTGCACCTTGATATCGTCCAATCTCGGCGCAAGTCTGTCCACTGCATAATCGAAAAGCTCGCGCATCACCTCAATTGTCTCTTCGCTCTGGAGCCTGCTTGCGGTCTCCTGCCACACCTTCTCGCTGATGAGGCTTCTCAGTGATTCGGCATCCATTCAGATTCCCTCATTCTTATCTGTCGTTCCGGCGTCCGCTAATGACATGCCCGTATATGGAAAGTCAACTTCTTCGCAGGACAACGACGTACTCGTATCGCATCGTGAGGTCTTTCTGGCCCGCGACGTTGGACGGAGAGTTCTGAGCCGGCATTCGCTTGTTAGAGATGGCTCGGACGAAAGTCCCGAGATGCGCAAAGCCGTTTGCTCCAAAGAAGTCCGCGCTTATCTTGTCCGTAGGCAGTTCGATCCCCTTCACGCGCCGGTTTCCGACGATGAAGCACACGTACCCACCGGACTTCACCTTCCTCGCGATGATTTCAACCGTGCGATATAGGTCGAAGTAGAAAGAGAAGACCTCCTTGGCTCGCTTCTCGTTCTTCTCGGCGATTCTGCCAATGAAATCGTGAAGCACGCCGGACGGCAGGTCGCGGGATATGTCGCGAGCCTTGCTGCCCAATGAAGTCTTGTCAACCTTCTCCTCAAGCCCCAGCCACCTGAGCGAGAGCCGCGAGAACTGGCCATAAGCCACCGTCGTCCTTGAATCACCGTAGGGCGGAGAGGTTACGACGAGATCAACCGAGCCGTCCTCCACCGGTATGCCGCCGATGACGTTCCTTTCCTCAACTTGAAGATTGCGCGTCTTAGGAGGTGAGTCGCGATAGAAGTCGGTCAGCATCTGGATGTTTTTGAGCGAGACGTCCCGAAATGTCTTGATGACGCTCACCTTCTCTTCGTCGTTCTTCTTCCGCAGCAGCTTGAATTCATTGTATCGGGTCCTGGAGACTCTCCTGACCGTCTCAGAGAACGCCACCTCAAAGAACCTCCGCAGACCATCATCTTCTATGGCCGCCATGGCTTCTCTCAGATTAGACAGCTTCTGAATGACATCGTCGTGGAACCAGTAGTGAATGTTGTGAAACTCAACGGGCGAGGCGTTGGCCTGACTGTATTGTCTAGTGATCTTCGCCAGCGCGTCAGTCAGAGCGCCGCGTTTGATTGGCGTTGTTCTCACCTTCGATATCAGGACGGCGAGCGGATTGATGTCGTAGCCCACAAAACGCCTCTCGCCGATCAATGATTCGACTGCGGTCACGCCCGAACCCATGAACGGGTCCAGGAGAAGCTCCCCCTCCGCCGAATAGTCTGCGATAAGTCTCCTGACCATCAGGAAATGCAGCATCGCCGGATAGGGATGTATCCCATAGACGCCGGTCGAGGCGGGCGTCCCGCGCAAGTCGAGGCTCGGGTCCCTCGCCCGCTTGAAGGGGAGCGCGGCTTTAGACTTGGTGGATTCGACGACCTCTCGATGACGAAATAGGCTTGCTTGGGTCACGACATCCTTACTTGGCTTGACGCCCACTCTCCTGAACGGCGAGTCGCTCTAGCTGAGGCAGAAGCCGAGGGACGTGCACAGTGGCGACAGCCCACATTCGGTCCTGCTTGATCTCACCGTATTCGTGGGCCAAGACATGTCGCATTCCGACGATGACCTTCCAGGGGACCTCCGGGTGTGCTTTCTTGAATCCCTCGGACAACAGGCGGGCCGCCTCTCCCAGTATCTCGACCTTACGCTCCACCGCCGCCTGTAACATGTTATTGCCAAGGAATCTGTTGAGATCAACGCCGGCAATGAAGTCCTGAATCGCTCGTCCAGCCTGTAGCATATCCGAAAGATAGGACGCGTCTCGATCAGCGGGCGGCATAGACCACCTCTTTCTCGCGCAGGATTGCGCTCCGTCTGAAGGGGTTCTTAAGAGCTGCCTCCTCGATCAGATCGACCTTTCGATCGAAGATGACCTCGAGTTCTTGCTGCATCTGGACGAGCTCAAACAGGCTCCAAGGGGCTTCCGGCGTGAAGGTGACCAGGACGTCAATGTCACTTTCCGGGCCAAAGTCATCCCTGACCGCCGAGCCAAAAAACGCGAATTCAACGATCTGCCACCGCCGGCAGAACTCGGCGATCTTGTCCTGAGCCACTATGGCCTCAATTGTCTCCGCTGTCCCTTCGCTCACCATCGTCCCATTCCCTACAACCAGTATTAGGCGTTCAGAATACAACGTGTCGTGCTTTTGTCATTCAGAACTTCACGCCGGCCTTCTGAGCCTTCTCAGTGAGGTAATTCACGAACGCCGAACATGAGACAAGAAAGTACCGAGCGTCTTCGGAAGACAAGTTGGATGCACCCATTAGCGCGTGTCTGATGCCGTCAGCATCACTTGCGTAGTCGTACATCTTGGAGAACCCCTCGTCTAACGCGGGATGCAAACTAAGTCTTTCCTTAATCACCTGCCGAATCTTCCCACTAGTTCCTTTTTTGCCTGCGATTGCCTTACGAACAGCCTCAACAGCAGAAAAGGACTCCTTGATCGAATTCCTGTAGTCAGGAGCCTTCCTATCCGCGAATAGGGACAACGCGCTCGTGATGTGCTTCCTAACGCCAGTCAATGGGCTTTTATCTGCTGCTTGCTCGATCTCCTTGATCTCCATCTCGTTTGTCATTGGGGCTATTATGTCCCCGATGAAGCGGTAGCCGGAGACTTCTCTTTCCAGAACGTTATTACAGGCAATCTTGAAGACCTTTTTTCTGACCGTGGTAGCGGCGTTTTCATAGACAAACTCAACAAAATCAAAGACCTCATTCCATTCTGCCTTGAAAAGCCACGACTTGAATGTTCGAAGCGTGTTGGCGACGGGAGAGGGGATATCATCCTCGGGGCGCTTGAGGAAGTGAATCCACAACCTGATCATAAGGCTTCCAACTGAGCATTCATCTACTGAGACATACATTTGATCCTTTGGGCAGGACATCCTGTAAAACGCGTTCCACAATGAGGTTCTCAGATCATCGTCCATGCCCTCAAACTGAATCTGCTTGGGCAACTTGTGGCCATACCTTTCCGAGAAGCTCTTTCTCGTCATACGGACTCCTTGGAACTACCCATGAGCGCCAGAAAGATGTGACTTGGCCCATTGAATGACGTGTTCGGCCTTGGCAATGGCCTGTTCCGCCTCCTCCCGGGAGACCGGAACAGAGGGGCCAGGATAACGCGTTTCCGATGCATAAGCCGAGAGAAGGTCTGCGTTTTCAATCGTTGCCACATCTACTCCCGGCAGCGCGCGGCAGGCATCAATCAGCTCGGTAAGATCATGTGTCTTCCGGAAATCAGCCTCGTGGGCAATCAGAAGGGCCTTTAGGGCTTTCTCCGCGGCTTGCTGGCAATGGAACGCGATAGCGGTTGGCCAGCCATCGACTCGGAGTAAGTTGCTGGCGCTTTCAAGGTCCTTGCTGCTATGCAGCATCCATTCCGCCACAAGCAGCAGTTTGGCTTCATTATTAGCCATAGAGCACCCTCCCGTGCTTGAGAGCCGTGTAGAAGATCGAGCCGACGACGTCCTTGAATCTGTCGTACTGCTCCTGGGAGCTGACCACGACGTCGAATGGGAAGGGCAGGCCGCGAAGCTGACGGCGTATCTGCGTGCTCAGTACCCTTGGATTCTCGGCGGCCCGCGTTATGATCAAGAGGTCTATGTCGCTGTCAGGGCCCATCTCATCGCTGGCGGCCGAGCCAAACATAAATATCTTGCTAGGGGTAATGGCCCTGAATACGCGAGCAACGATCTCTTCTTGGGTCGCTTTGCTCACTGCCGTCAAGATTCTATCCTCTTTCAAATGCTCTCAATCGCAGTGGTCCGCCTCAATACGAATCACGATCTTAGGCGGTGATGCGAAGGCGTCAAGGACTTCCGCCTCAGCCGCCCTGAGCGTCGCTCAGCGCGCACTGCACGGTCTCGGCGTGACCTTTGACCTTCACCTTCGTCCAGACGTGGGCGATCTTGCCATCGGGATCGATCAGGAAAGTGCTGCGGACGACGCCGTGATACTCCCGCCCATACATCCTCTTGAGCTGCCAGACGCCGTAGGCCTCGAGCGCCTCGTGGTCAGGGTCGCACAGGAGCGTGATCGTCAGCGCGTGTTTCTCTCGGAACTTTCGGTGGCTCTCGATTGAGTCCGGGCTTATGCCGATGATGACGGCCTTCATGCCCTCGAATTTGGACTTGAGCTCCGTGAACTCCAGCGCCTCCTTCGTGCAGCCGGACGTGTTGTCCTTCGGGTAGAAATACAGGACGAGCCAACGGCCGCGAAAGTCCTTGAGGCGTATCTGTTTGCCCTCGTGGTTATGCAGGCAAAACGCCGGCGCGGCATCTCCTTTTTTGAGCATTTTGCGGCATCCTTACATGGTTCTGATGAAATCGAGTATCTCCGTGATGTCAGGCAGCTGAGGGATGTCATAGACCTTCACAAAGGCAATGTCGCCGTTCTCATCGACTATCACATTGGCTCGATTTGAGATGCCGATCTTGTCGATGAACAGGCCATAAGACTTCGCAACGCCGCCGTGTGGCCAGAAGTCCGCCAGCAGCCTCGTCTTCTTAATCCCAAGCGATTCGGCCCAGGCTTTCTTGCTAACATGCGAGTCAACACTGAGGCCGACCGCGATCGTGTTCAGCTCGGCAAACGCATCCTGGTTGGCCTCGAGCGACTTCATCTGATCCGCGCAGACCTGCGTCCAGGCCAGCGGATGAAACGACAGCAGCACCCTTTTGCCTTTGCAGTCAGCAGCGTGGAACTTCTCCTCGTTCTGGTCCTTTAGCGTGAAATCGGGCGCGTCATCTCCGACTTCAAGTGGCATAATCCATCCTCCCCATTTCTCTTATTGGTCTCAGTTCCTGTAGCTCTCAATCAACTCGCGGAGTTTCTCTGTTCTCGATTCGATCCTCATGAACAGAGGGCGAGCATCCGCCTCATAGACGCCTGTCTTCTCCTCAAATGTCTTCTTGCCCCGATTTACATAGACGACGCCGAGTGCCATCTTGCCCCGCTCGATCGCCTTCTGAAAGGCCGCGATCCTATCGAGTGGGTCGTGCGTGTCGTCCAGATAATACGTATTCTCCTTGAACCATTGATAGGTGTTGTCACGGTTGAAAGTCACGCACGGCTGGAAAATGTCAACTAGCGCATAGCCTCGGTGTGAAATCGCCTTCTTGAGAAGTTCCTTGGTCTGGTCAACGTCGCCAGCAAAGGCTCTCGCCACGAACGAGGCGCCGAGCGAGATCGCAACCGCGATGGGATTGAATGGATCGTGCTGCGTCCCATCGACCTGAACTGGCGTCTTAAATCCCCTTCGGCTGGTGGGTGAGGCTTGGCCCTTGGTAAGGCCATAAACCATGTTGTCGTGGACGATGTTTGTGATGTCAGGGTTGCGGCGGATGGCGTGGATGAAGTGGTTTCCGCCCTCGCCATACATGTCTCCTTCGCCGCTCTCCGCGATGACGGTGAGCTCAGGATTCACGGCCTTTATGGCGGTAGCTGGTGGAAGCGCTCTGCCGTGAAGGCCATCAAATACGTTTGTGCGAATGTAATGCGGGAGCTTGGCCGCCTGACCAATGCCGGATGCGATGACGAGCTTCTCAGGCGAGACATCAAGCTCGGCAAGCGCCGTCATCAGTATGTTGCGAATGCTGAAGTTGCCGCAGCCCGGGCACCAGGCTATATCAATATCTTCGAGCTCAAGCGCTTTCCTGTCCATCACAGCTTTACTCCCTGGAGTATTATCTCATCTAAGATCCAGCAAGGCTTCGACAATCTCTTCCTTTGAGAATGGTAGGCCATTGTATTTCAAGACCTTTTTGCTGACATCAACTCCCGTCTCGAGCTTGATCAGATTCGCGAACTGGCCTGTGGCGTTGTTCTCGATCACGACCACCTTGCTCGCCTTCCGAAGCTTTTCGGCGACGCTCCCGTGCAGCGGATAGACCTGCTTGAAATGCAGCAGCGAGACATCCTTGCGGGCAATATCAGAGAGCGCCTCGCAGATGACGTTGCGAGTTGAGCCCCACGCCAAGACCAGAATCTCATAGCGGTCGCTGCCTACAAGTTCAGGAGCGATCACAGCTTGCTTGATGAGCTCCAGCTTCTTTAGACGCTTGTTCACCATTCTGGTTCTAAGGCTTAGGTCCTCAGTGATATGACCGGCCTCATCGTGTTCGTCGCTATCGACAGATACGATGCCCTTGCCGTATCCGGGAACGCCTCGCGGCGAGATGCCATCCTCAGAGAACTCATACCTTCTGTAGGCCTCGGTTGTCTCAACTATGCACGCATTGTTTAGAAGTAATGAAAGGTCGGGCGCGGGGATGTTGTAATAGGAATCGATGTAGAATTGGTCGGTCAGGATGAAGACCGGAATCTGAAACTCGTCGGCGAGGTTGAAGGCCTTATGCGTCAAATAGAACCCGTCCTCAAGGGTTCCTGGCGAGAGGATTATCCTGGGGAACTCTCCGTGTCCTGCGTACAGCACGTGGTTCAGGTCCTCCTGAGCCGTTCTCGTGGGAAGACCCGTAGCCGGCCCGGGTCGCTGTGCAACGTGGATAACGATGGGTGTCTCGGTCATCCCGGCGAGGCTGACGGCCTCCGTCATCAGCGCGAAGCCGCCGCCAGAGGTCGTGACCATGCCCCTCGCTCCGGCATACCATGCCCCGAGACCCGCGTTGATGGCGCATATCTCATCCTCAGCCTGCTCAACGATTATTCCAAACTCGCTGTGGTGCTGCGCAAGGAAGGTCAGGACTCCGGTCGATGGCGACATCGGATAGGAGAAGATGAAGTTGCAGCCACCGGCAATTGCGCCCATGCTGACAGCCTCGGCGCCGTTGAGAAGCAGCTCGTCCGAAGGAGTGCCAGAGCGCTCTATTTCAACGACAAGCTCGCCCGAGGTGCGCAAGTGTCCGCCAATCTCCCAGCCCTTGGCCGCAGCGGCGAGGTTTCTCTTGATGACATCCTCCTCTTTGCCGGAGAACAGCTGCCTCACGTAGGAGTCGAGTATCCCCTTCTCAACGTCGAGAAGAGCCGTAACCACGCCGGCCGCTACTGTGTTGGCATAGACTTCGCCGCCGACATCCTGCGCGAGCTTCCCGAACGGGATATCCACGACGCGAGAAACGTCGCTGTAGGTATCTTTCTCCCCTAAGACAACCGTCTGGTCGGTTATTCTATTCCTGAGCCGCTCGATGGTTGCCCGATTGATCGGAATCAAAACGTCAATCCTGTCCACGAATGCCGCTACGCGATTCGACGAGACGCGAATCTCGGTCGAGTTACTGCCGCCTCGAATGCGCGACATGTACTCTTTTGTGGCAAAGACGTTGTATCCGGCGCGCTTGAGAACTTTCGTAAGAAGGTGCTCAACTATCTTTATCCCTTGGCCCGCCTCGCCGCATACAGCGATCGAGACCTCGCCTTTGATCGTGCGAGCAGCCCTGTTCATCGAATCCTGCCCATTTCCTGAATCTCCCTCGTTGGTCTCCGCGTTCCTACTGGTTCCGCACCGATGCAGGCAAGAGCCTATCACATTTGCCTGGCCGGGTGAGCAGGCGATCTTCAATCCGTATATCCGCTGGTTGACGAACGCTGCTGCCGCAGCCACTGGAGGCGATTCTCGATGTCCGCGTTATTGGGATCGAGCTGCTGGGCCCGGCGGAGCTGGTCCTCGGCGGCGTCCCATTTCTTGAGGCTGGCGCAGATGTCGGCAAGCGCGGCCCGATACGAGACGTGCCGGGGCGCGAACGAAATGGCTTGCAGCATGTAGCTTTCGGCGCGGGCCGCGTCGCCCTCCAGGAAGTAGGCTGTCGCGATGTTCGAGAGCGCAGGCGGATAGCGCGGGAAACGGCCCAAGATCGCCTCGAACTCGCGCCTCGCCGCGACGTGTTTGCCCTTTTGGACGAAGACCGCGCCCATCTTGGACAGTGTGAGCAGCCATTTTGCCGCGTCCGAGTCGATCATCCGCCGAGCAAGGGCCGATCGGTCGGCGCCCGCCTCATCCGGTTCCACGTCGCGCAGAGTGCGGAGGTTGTAGAGCAGGACCGCGTCCGTCGGATCGCTGGCCAACATGCTGTTGAGATAGGCCTCGGCCTGCTTAATGGCTCCCAGCTCGACCGAGGCGACGGCTGCATCCAGCGCCATCTCACGGCCATTGGGAACGTAGTGCAGCCCCAAATCGAGCGTCTCGACGGCCTTTTCTGGCTCGCCTTCGGACCTCAAGAGCCTCGCCAACTCAAGATAGGCGTCCAGGAACCTCGGCTCGTATTCTATTGCTTTCTCGTAGTTAGCGATCGCGGCCTCTGTCCGCCCCAGTTCCCTTGACGCCTCGGCGATACCGAAGAACGAATACTCGTGGTAAGGCTGAATCTCGAGCGCCCTCTGGTAGGTCTTGAGCGCCAAGTCAAACTGCTTCAGGCCCAACTGCGACTGGCCCAACCGGAAGTAAAGGTCATAGCGCGGCA
>CAYZPW010000056.1:0-22381 GCA_964480475.1 uncultured bacterium
CTTACGAGCTGAATCGTAACATTTGGGTAATGGACGCGGATGGTTCGAACAACACGCTGGTGACGGGAAACAACGCTATAGGGCCCCAGTGGTCGCCTGACGGCGACAAGCTTCTCTTCCACGGGTGGGATGATTCGTCAACCTCGTGGGCAATGCACACAGTCAACCTTGATGGCAGCGACAGGTCCCTTGTTAGTGTGGAGCAAGGTGCCTGCGAATGGTCTCCGGGAAGTGTTCTCGAGCAGGGAGACAAGATAGTATTCAGCACCCAAGTAGATCACGAAGACCCGTACGGGCAGCAGGACATTTTCATGATTGACCCTGACGGGACAGGTTTAGTCAAGTTAACAGACACTCCAGAAGTCAGCGAGTATGACGTGAGTTGGTCGCCAGAGGCAGATCGCATCGCTGTAATATGCTTCGATCCAGTAAATTACCTTCCGATGCAGCTTTGGATTTATGAGCTTGGCCTAGATGGGGACGGGAAGATCATAGTAACCAACAGGATAAACGTCAATGAACTGGCTGACGCCTACCATGGCGGTGCTACATATCCGACTCAACTCTGCCATCTTGAATGGGCCAACTCGCACGAAAAAGTTGCCGTCTTGGTCCAAGACGCCTCGAATCCTGCAGGTGATATCTGGACACTTGATCTAAAAGAACCGTACGAGATGACCCGAATCACCGGTGAGGGACGTGAAGCAGATTTTCCACTTCCATACGAAGGGTCCCCAACGTGGTCACCGGATGACAGTAGAATTGCATTCGATATCGACAGGGGATCAAACAGATACAAGAAATACAGAGGCATCTACGTGGTGGACGCAGCCGATGGCGCGAATATGGAGAAGCTGCAGGACGGTGGTGTCCAACCAAATTGGTACCGCTACGCTGAATAGCGTCTAGACACGCCAATCCCGACGTCCAGCCAAGATGCTGACTGTGGTCGAGGGCGGCGCCGGGACCACCGCCTGTAGAACGGTTATCAAGTCAAGTTCGTGGGCCGGGGCGCCTTGCGCCTCGGCCTACATCAATCCCTGCGGATACGAGGCGCCTTATGCGACCATCAATTCGAACGGGCGGGTCTGAGACCACGCCCCTACACAACCGCAACGACTTATGACCTAGCCCCATCGCGAGCGCCGGGGCTATGCCGAATCAGTCCTTCTCTTTCGAGAACTCCTTGAGCGCCTTGGCGAGTTTTCTGAGTTTCTCATTGGCGAGGTGGTTGATCGAGCCCTCGGGGAACTTGCCGTCTGCGTCAGGCTTTCCAGCGGATTCGCCGGTCAGGACCTCGAGGCCCTGGTCGATTGTATCGACCGGATAGATGTGGAACTTGCCCTTAGCAACCGCATCGACAACATCTTTGCGGAGCATGAGCGACTCGACGTTGAGGCGCGGGATGAGGACGCCCTGCTCGCCAGTCAAGCCCTTCGCCTTGCAGACTTCAAAAAAGCCCTCGATCTTGTGGTTGACGCCGCCAATCGGCTGTATCTCGCCCTTCTGATTGACCGAGCCAGTGACCGCAATGTTCTGCTTGATCGGGACGCCGGAGAGGCTCGAGATGATGCAGTAGAGCTCCGTTGACGAGGCGCTGTCGCCATCGATGCCAGAGTAGGATTGCTCGAAGCAGATACTGGCGGAGAGGTTGAGCGGCTTGTCCTGACCGAATCGCTGCCGCAGGAATCCCGCGAGGATCAGGACGCCCTTGTCGTGCGAGCTGCCCGAAAGGTCCGCCTCGCGTTCGATGTTTATGATGCCTCCCTCGCCCGCGGCGGTCGAGGCGGTGATTCTCGTCGGCTGGCCGAAGGTGTAGTTGGCGGTCGAAAGAACGGAGAGGCCGTTGACTTGTCCGACCTCCTCGCCGTCCGTATCGATGATGATCGTGCCGTCCTTGATCAGCTGCTTGATCTTGGTCTCGAGGAGGTTGTTTCGCTGGATAGCGGCGTCGATTGCGGCCTGAATGTGCTTTTCGGACACGGACTTGGCGCCCTCGTTCACCGCAATCAGATTGGCCTCGCTCATAAGGTCCGACAGCTCTCCGAAACGGGTTGAGAGCCTGTCCTTCCTTCCGGCCCTTCGCATAGCGAACTCAAGCACTGTGAACAGCGCGCTCTTCTGAAACCGGATGAGCTTCTTGTCGCGTCTTATTTTCGATAGGACTGACATGAAGTGCGCCACATTGTCCGGAACGAGCGGCATCTGCGTGTCGAACTCGGCCTTTATCTTGAAGATTTTCTTGAAATCGTCGTCGAGACCGTAAAGCAACTCGAACATCATGGCGTCCCCGATCATGATGACCTTCGCGTTGAGGTCGATGGGCTCCGGTTGAAGCGAGTGCTGTGCGAACGGATAGCCGAACTCGGGAACGGATATCCTGAGCTGCTGGTTCTTGAGCGCGCGCTTGAGCTGTTCCCAGACGCCGGGTTGCATGAGGATATCAATGGCGTTCACGATGAGATACCCGCCGTCTGCCATTAGAAGCGAGCCGCCCTTGATATGCAGGAAATCTGTGCGCCACTGCCCGGGCGACTCTGGCACCAGGTCGATGATTCCGAATAGGTTCCGAGGCGTTGGCTCTGTCTCGATGACAATCGGTGTATCCTCCCTGTCGGTGTTGTCCAGAAGGACATTCACGCGGTAGCGAAGGAATGGGTCCAAGGAGCTGCCCGAATCGCCGGCACCGCTCCCTGATGTCTCCTGCGACTCATCGCTGGCGGACCTGAAAAGACCCAGATGCTCAACGATGTTCTTGCCAACGGCCCCAAGGTGCTTCGAGAGCTTCTTGTTCGCGTATTTCTCCTTGAGGTCCTCAATATAGCCCTCGACCAGCGCCTTGCCGAAGTGCATCGTCAGGCCCTTCATCCGCCGGAGCGCCTCCGCCTCAAGCCGTCGTGTGCGCTTGAGCACCTCAACAAGATCGCGCTTGAGTTCTTGATAGAGGGCCTTGAAGGCTTCCATATCCTCGACTTGGACCTTGCCCTCGGCGACCGCTTTCTCGAAGTCCTCGAACGTTACTGGCTTATCGTCGATGACGGGGAAGACGTCGGGAACTGTCAGAGGCCCGACCTGCACTTGAGCGACACTAAACGGCGTGTCCTCGAGCTTCTGCTCGAATTCCTTGAGTACTTTTTTGCCCTTCGCCTTAAACTCGACCTCAAGCTGTTTGCTCGCCTCAGAGAACGATTCATCCTGCAAGAGACGCGGCACTTGCTTCGTGAGCCCATCAATCAGCTCGTCCATGTCGTTCTTGAGCTCTCTTGCCTCGCCCTTTTGAAGCTCAATGAGGATCGGCTTATCGGGCTCGCCGAAGTTATAGACGTAGCACCTATCCGCCGGCGGCGGCGACACTGTGCCTATGTGCTTGACGATCTCGGAAACGGAAGACCTTCTGCCCGTTCCGCTCAGCCCGCAGACGAATACATTGTAGCCGCGCCAAGGGACTTGAAGGCCGGTCTTGAGGGCCGCGATTGCCCTGTCTTGACCAACGGTTCCCCGAATCGGCTCAGCGTTCGCTGCCTTGCCGAGCGGGAAATCGTAGCGTCTGTATGACCATCTCAAATCCTCGGGCTTCAGCTCTTCGATTCTGATTTTCGTCATCTCGACTCCCTGATATCAGTGTCAATTCCTGCTGGGAAGGCGTTGCGCCTCAACATCAACGGACGGGGATCATACAGCAGCAGCAGCTGGGCTGCAAGAGTCAGAAGACCAGGAGTTTCCCCAATGGGGGAAACGGGAGAAAAGGGAGTGAACAATACCCGCTGCAAGTTTGATCCTGTCCCCGACGGGTTCAGGACATCAAACGCGACAATATGGCGTTATCCCTCGCCCGTGTCCGGAGCGCTGTCGGCCCTGACAAGGACCCTGACGCTGTTTGCTATCACGCCGATCTTGGCGAAGTTCTTGAGTCGCAAGAGCAGCGTTGCCGTTACTTCTTGGCCCCTGGGAACGAGGAGCACATCCTCTCTTGTCTTCACGTCGGAGGCAAGGATCATGCCGGGTGGCAGCTCGTCCACCCTCATCGATTTAATCTCATACACGAGCTCTCCGGCAATGACCTCGCGGAGGGCCTCCATCGCCCGAGGATCGTATAGAGCGCCGCTTCTCGTTAGCTCCTGGAGCGCATCGGGCAGGCTGCCGCCTGACATTGTGTGCTTGTCGAAATCCAGCGTGATCTTTAGCAGCCTCGCCCCGAGAGGGATGTCCTCCCCGGCTACGTCATCCCGAGGGACACCGGAACCGTCGAATCCCTTCTCCTGATAAGCGATGATCCTTGCGACATTTCCAAGCCGCGGTATGCTCTGAATAAGCTCGGCTCCAATCGCGGGATGGGCCTCGAACATCTGCTTTTCGTCTTGGGTGACTTCGGCGCCCTTGTAGATCTTTATCAGCACCTCGTCTGGTACCGTAACGCAGCCGATCTGCGAAAGCATTGCGGCAACGTCTATTTCCCAGGCGCTGCCGATGCGTAAGCGGGACATGAGCTCCTTCACGAGGCGCCTGACCCTTTGAGCGTGGCCGAACGACTTGGTTCTAGTAAGAGCCAACACGTCGCTCAATACCTTGACACTACCGCTCAAGGTCTTCTCCAAGAGCTCCTTCTCGGCGGTAATGAGCCGATACTGCTCGATCCCAGCGGCAAGCGACTTCACGAGGACGTCGGTCGGACAGGGCTTCGTCAAGAAGCGAAAGATACTGCCCTCGTTGACCGCTTCGATGGCAACTTGAATGTCGGATTGGCCCGTCAGCATCATCCGCACCGTGTCGGGCGCAATCTTCTTGACCTGCCTCAGGAACTGGATGCCGTCGATGCCTGGCATTCTCATGTCGGCGACAAGGACTGTAAACGGCGCGCTATCAACGACCAGGTCGAGGCCAGCCTGGCCGCTCTCGGCCGTGGAGACGTCGAACTGCTTGTGCAGCTGCCGTCTGAAGCCGGCAAGGATATTGGGATCATCGTCAACGAACAGTATTCTTTCAGCCATTATTTCGCTCCTTTCTTAACAAGGTCCTCGCAGGCGTCCCGCCATACGTCAAATCGTTTGCCAAGACCCAGTCTGCCAAGATAGTCGAGATCAGCCTGGGACACAACCTCGGTCGCGTCTGGGTGCATCTCGTGCTGGATAACGTTGGCCACATGCACGGCGGTCAGCGGGATGAAGTTTTCAGCCGGACACTCGCCCGGGTAATGATGAAAGGCAACCGCCTCGACGATTGGGTCCGGAAGTCCCCAAAGGCCCAAGAGATACCCGCCAACTTCCGCGTGCGACACACCCATTGTCTTCAACTCCGCGTTTACCAAGGGCAGGCGCTCTCTCTCCGACAAATCGAGCGCCTTGCTGTATCGGTCGAAGAGGTTGACGGCCAGCACGAGCTTGCCAACATCGTGAAGCAACCCGGCCACGAACGCGTGGTCCGAGGTCTGCACGTTGGAGTCTTCGAGCCGAGCGATGACCCGAGCGTAGGCGCCGGTCGCCAGGCTGTGGTCCCAGAGATGGCTTGCCAGGTGCGCCGGCAGTCGCTGCGCCTCGAATTGTGAAAACACCTGCGCCGACAGAACCAGCGCCTTGATCGTCTCGAGCCCCAGAAGATTCACCGCCTGAGTAGGGCTCGAGACGTGTTGGCTGATACCGAAAAACGCGGAATTGACTAGTTGGAGTATCTTGGCGGTCATACCCACGTCGCTGGATATTACTTCCCCGACCTTCGCAATGGACGGGGAAGGCGATCTCAACTCATTCAAGAGACTAACGTATAGCGACGGCAGACTCGGCAGCGATTTCAGCGTCGAGATACATCGTCGCACGGTCTCGTTGCTAAGAATGTTTCTCAATGAGCAAGCACGGGACACAGTGGACTTCAACGTTGCTACATCGCATGGCTTTGAGAGGTATTGGTGCGCCGCCGCGACCGAGCGAAGTACGGTTTCCTGATCCGAGTAACCGGATAGGACTATCCGCACAATATATGGATATCGCTCCCGAACCTCGGCCAAGAGTTGTGCGCCGTCCATCCCTGGCATCCGCATGTCGCTCACGATGACATCGAATCTCTCCCCCTCGAGAAGGTCCAAGGCCTCCTGGCCGCTCCCGGCAAAGCTCGTATCCCACTCGCCGCGCATCCCATAGAGCATCCGCTGAAGCCCCTGGAGCACAGAAGGCTGGTCATCCACGAAGAGTATCTTCTTCATCTTCTGTATCGCCTCATCTTGGCTGGCTGGAAAGCCCCCCACAACCTCAAGCCGACCTGCCCGCGGCGCAGGGCAGATAGACTGAGAACCTGGTCCCTAAGCCCCGCGTGCTTTCAATTCTTATGAAACCTCCATGCTCTTTAACTATCCACTGCACCACAGAGAGGCCAAGACCTGTACCCCGCACAATCATACCCGCTCTTGTCTCATCCCGATCAATGAGAGTCTGCCCCTTCGTTGTGAACAAGGGCTCGAAGACACGGTCGAGAACACCTTCATTCATGCCACCGCCCGTGTCGGACACCAAGAGCTTCACGTATTCCCCAGGACTGACATTCACGTCTGACGGCAGCAAGTCGGCACGAATTTCAGTCTGGCAAAGCTCTATCTTGAGCTCACCCTCGTCCCCCATAGCCTGGCAAGCGTTCAGGCAGACGTTCATCAGAACCTGATATATTTGCGTAGAGTCTGCCTCGACCCAGTGCTTGCAGCCGTCATCAGAACCTGCGCCGTCCCAGACGACCTTGATCCCCTTCGGGATCGACGGGCTCAAGAGCTCCAGGCTCTCATAGATCGCACCGCCTAGCTCACACAGGTCCCGGCGCCCATCGGATTCTCGTGTGAATCGCAGAACCTGCTCGACGAGCTTTGCAGCGTGTTCGCAGGCATTCTCGACCTTCTTGATGCTATCCATTGTCGGCGAGCTCTCGGCCAATTCTCTAGCTGCCAACTCGCTGTGGCCCATGATTAGCATCAGGATGTTGTTGAGGTCGTGGGCTACGCCAGCCGCAAGCACGCCGAGCACCTCCATCTTCTGGGAACGGATCAGCTCTTCCTTGAGCGCCTCGGCTTGCGCGTGCAAAGTCTCCCGGTAGCACTTCATGCGGAGCATACTGTTGAGGCGAGCGATGAGGTCGTCCTTGTGCACGGGCTTGTTAAGGAGGTCAGTCGCCCCTAGTTCTAGCGCCCGACGCTTGAGGTCCTGTTCTTTGAGCCCCGTGAGCATTGCCACCTCTATTTCCCGTGTCGCGTCAGCCCCCTTCAATTCCGCCAAAAGCTCCAGGCCACTCTTGCCCGGCATGTTGATGTCGGTCACTATCGCGTCAGGCAGCTTCCTTGCCACCAGCTCCAGCGCCTCGTCCGCGCTGGTCGCGAAACTCATGTCCCAAACGTCCCTTTGGTCGTGCAGAAGGCGCCGAAGCCCGTTGAGGACGTTCGGCTCATCATCCACGAACAGAATCCGTTTCTTCATTGCCGCACCTCTTCGTTGTCTTGGTCTGGGCCAATGGGCAGCCGGACGATCAAGGTCGTCCCCTTTCCTTCTTCCGACTCCAGGGTGATAGTTCCATTGTGCTTGTCAACGATGACGGCATGTGCGATTGCCAGTCCCTGGCCTGTTCCCTTGCCGACCTCCTTGGTCGTGAAGAATGGGTCAAACACTCTGTCCCTGAGCTTCTCAGGAATGCCCGTTCCGGTGTCGCTGACGCGTATCTCAGCCACCTCGCCGTCGCGCCTCGTCTTGATGGTTATCTTGCCCTTGCCGCCTGATCCGTCGCCGACCACATTAGCAATTGAATGCGCCGCGTTGACAATCATGTTCAAGATGACCTGGTTGAACTCACCAGGCAAGAGCTGAACAAGAGGCAGGTCCGGGTCCAGATCGGTCTCCATGTCCGCCACGTACTTCCACTCGTTGCGAGAGACAGTGATCGTATTCTCAATTGCTCCGTTGACATCTGTCGCCACTTTCTCCTCGGCGCCGGGATGCGCGAATTGCCTCATCGCACGGACGATGCTGGATATCCGTTCCACGCCCTCCAGCGCCTGCTCTATTGCCGACGGTACCTCCCGGCTCAGATAGCCTACGTCCACCTCCTCAGCCAGAGCGCTGACTCTGGATACAAGCTCTTCAGGCACTGAACCCTCCTTGGCAGCGTCGAGCAACTTGCAGTATTCCGAAAGTAGCCTCCATAGATCGGTCCACGCATCCCCCATGAAACTGACATTATCGCCAACGTATTGAGTCGGCGTGTTGATCTCGTGCGCTATGCCCGCCGCCAGCTGACCAATCGCCTCAAGCTTCTGCGCCTGCACCAGCTGGCCCTCCAGTACCTTGCGATCGGTGATGTCGCGGTCGATACCGCGATAGCCCTGGAAAGTTCCGTCTGCGTCGAAGAATGGGACGCCACTGGTTTCCAGCACGACGTGATGCCCGTCCTTATGAACGTTCGTGTTCTGGAGACTTGAAAAAGGCCTCTGTGAGGCAGCGATAGGACCGAGAATCTCAGCAACACGGGCGGTCTCTTCCGCGGACATGAGATCGAAGACGGTCTTGCCGAGTACTTCCTCAGGGCTGTAACCCAATATGTCCCGTATGCGCGGACTCACGTAGGTATAGGCTCCGTTTTCATTTATTTGCCACACCCAGTCCGGGGAGGTCTCGATCAGAGCACGGAACCTCTCCTCGCTCGCGCGCAGAGCCTCCTCCGCTCGCTTGCGATCGGTTATGTCCCAGAAGATGCCCAATACCCCGATAACGTTATCCTTTTCGTCTCTTAGGGGTATCTTGACTGTGTGGACAACTCGGTCCTCGCCATCCTGAACGTATCTCTCATCCAGCTCCTCGATCTCTCCGCCGGCCATGATTCGTACATCGTCCGCTCGATACTTGTCGGCCAGTTGCTTTGGAAAGAAGTCGTAATCCGTCTTCCCGCCAAATTCCTCAGGTGCGATCCCCAAGTCCCTAGCGAAGTTCTCATTGCATGAAACATACCGGGACTCCTTGTCCTTAACGAATATCTTCTGCGGTAGATTCTCAACCAACGTCCGGTATTTGTCCTCGCTCGCGCGCAGAGCCTCCTCCGCTCGCTTGCGCTCTGTGATGTCAGTGAAGAAGCCCACGTTGTAGAGTCGGCCATCCAGAGTGATTGACGAAGTGACGATATCTGCATACAAGATGGTCCCATCCTTGCGCAGACACGGGAGTTCTGGCGAGAGCTCTTTCTCCCCTCGAGCCCGAGCCTCAAACTCACCGATCACTTGCTCCAAGGACTCTCTCGGATGAATGTCGCTCACGCTCATGCTCGTGAGCTCTGCCTCGGTGTAGCCCAATATCCTACAAATGGCGGGATTGGCATATTTAAACTCGCGCGTCTCCACGTCTGCGACGAGTATCCCTTGTGCGGCGCCCCTGAATAAAGTCCGGTATCGCTCCTCGGATTGTCTCAGAGCCTCCTCCAGCCGCTCATGCTCAGCTCTTTGTTCGATCTTGCGCAGGGCAAAAGCGATATCGTTGGCGACCTCCTGGAATAACACACGATCTTCTTCATCGGCCACAAAGGAGACATCCATGGCGACAGAGATGAACCCATACACCTTGCCCTCGTGCTGCAATCGCGCCGACATGTGTCCTTTGGACCCGGCTTTGAATACCAGTGGACAATCAAGGCATTCGGGTGACCTGCTTCCGACAACAACAGGCTCGGACTGAGCAAGCGCTCGCCTTCCACAATGCGGAATATCTCTGTTCCCTAACTGTTCAGGTTGCTCCGGATGCGCATTCGACGTGCCGCTTCGCGCGCTCGAAATCAGCGCCCCGGATGCATCCAGAAGCGCAATCCAAGCGATGTCGTAGCCGAAGGCTCTCGTCAAGTTGTTGCATGCGCCTTGTATAAGAGCATCTCTGTCCGGGTCGCTGACAATGAGCTGGTTGACGTTCCGAACACCGCGCAGCACAGCGTTCAGATGTTTAGCCCTGGCCTCCGCGCGCTCCCGTCTGGCGATGTCTGTCTCAAGCGCCTCGGCCATCTGATTGAAAGCCTGCCCCAGACTGCCGATCTCATCCTTTGACGCCGGTTCCACCCTCGCCTCCAGGTCGCCTTCAGCGATTCTGTCCGCCGCCTTTGTGAGCTTGGCGATGGGATTCGTAATTGACCTGGCAAGGTAAAGAGAGACATAGACGGCCAAGACAGCAGAAATCAAGAAAACGAACAACAGCAAATGGCCCAGCCGGGTTATAGGTTCAAACGCCTCGGACTTATCGATCTGCACGTCGAGGCCCCAGCCGGTTTCCTCGATGTAGCGAGTCACCGCGATAACAGGCTTCCCGCGATAACTGACCAGCTCGAGGAACAGCCCCTCGTGCTTCAGCAAAGCCTGCATCAGAGGCGAGTCTAAATCCTCTTTGGACACTCCTCTCGTCAGCGCTGCATCCTCGTCGAAACGCAGCGGAGCGAGGAATAGGCCGTCGCCGCTTTCGTCTAGCGCGCCCAGAGCCGTCTCGCCCGTCTTCCCCATCCCGGTGTAGTCCTTGGCCAACGAGACGATGTCCTGTGCATCAACATCGATCACTATGACACCCAACAGCGTGTCATTGAGGCGCAGCGGCCCGGACAGATGCAGTGCCAGATTCCCGTCCTTATCCAGATAAGGCTGGTCCGCGCGACTCGCTGTTCGACCTCTGATAAAGAACCTCTTGTGGGCCCTACTCGCTCCGATCTCTGCCGAATCCGTGCAGGCAACCACTTCTCCCTCGAGATTCAGTACACTCGCCTTCCTTATGCAGGTGATTGAGGCGACCGCGTCACGCAGTATCCGATTCATCTTGTCCTGAGACTCTTTTTGAGGGTTCCTGACAAAGCTCTCTAGACTGAGCCGCAGTTGAGTTCGGCTCGAGATCAGGACTAGCCTTTCGAGATTCTGCTCAACTATGGCAATCAGCCTGTTCTCCTGGATTGATGCAACGGACTGAAGTTGATCGAGAACCTGCTTGGTGAGAGCTCGCTTGGCGATCGTGTACGAAACGATACCGGTGACAGCGAGCGTAACCAGCGACATTATCAGAAGAACGAGCGTCAGTCTTTCTTTGATTTTCATGGTATATCTCTCACTCGGGTCGAGAACCTTTCCGGGGCAGTGCCGCGCGGATGATGTTGAATGACTTTAAGATGACAGGAGCTATGCGACTGAAAGCGGTAGTGTGACACCGACCTGGCGTTCCCTTTCTCGATGCAATCCACCTAACCTCACGTGGAATATACCTGTTCCGATTTGCCCAGTCAAATACGTCCGGTGCGATGTTCTGAAAGTTGTTACAGTTTCTGTTCGCGCCTGCGCAGAGCTTGACCGCAGGCGAGCCTACGGGTATCGTCCCCATCAGGTACGCACATCCGGTGTCACCAGTTGGTTGACAGTAAGGAGAGAAACGTATGGCGAAGAACGAGGCGCTGCTGATGTACTCTGGGGGCTTGGACTCCTCCGCCTCCGCTATCATCATGCTCGAGCAGTTTGAGAGGCTCCATCTGATAACGTATAGTTACGGCTACGGTCAGCTGTTTCTCAGTTGGGCCAAAAAGGGCGCGAGTGGACTGATTGAGGTCTATGGGCCGCAGCGTTTCGTCCACGTCATAGCCTCCGTCAAGGACATCTTCCAGCGCATATTCGTCAGAAGCGCGATTCGCGACTACAAGAGCTACAAATCGCGGTTTATATGGTGCCTCGCCTGCAAGCTCTCGATGCACGCGGGCAACATCATCTATTGCCTCGAACACCACATTCAGGCCGCCAGCGACGGCTCGTCGAGCGAGACCGAGTATTACGTTGAGCAAATGCCGCAGAGCGTCCTCGCCATTCGCGGCTTCTACAACGATTACGGGATCGATTTCATAACGCCGGTTTACGACGTCGGCTCCCGCGAGGCGAAGCTCAAACTGCTGGCCGAAAAGGGCGTCAAGAGCGTAGGCATAGCCGTCCGCGACCGCAACCCGGGCACGCAGCCGCTCTGTGTCCCAGGCAACTTGATTCACTTCGCCTCGACCTTCTTTGGGAAGCACCCCGACTACGACGAAAAGGCCGTCCTGCGGTTCATTCAGGAGAAGACGGACATCGCCAAGAGGCTTATCGACGAGCGGGTCAAGAGGCGCGACACGGAGTAGGCGAACCACCCGGGCGCTGGCTGATGTTGCTATCGGGTAGGGTCGTTCTATTCGGGAGCGGCATCCTCCAGATGGTAGAGGAATATGGGCGTCAAGAGCTCCGTGTCTCTGTCGGGTGGCTGCCACTCGAGTCTTATGACCGCACCACCCCCGCAGTCGAAGTACTCCACGCGAATGCGGTGGTAGCCTCCGGCGAGTGTCGCCGAGGCGGCCTTTGTATCTGCCGCGTGCTCGCCCCAATTGTCGATCAACAGGACGTCGTCGATCCACAGGCGGGAACCATCGTCAGAGGTAAGGAAAAAACTATACTCGCCTGTCTTGGGGACCTTCAGATACCCATCCCACCGTATGCTCGCGGGGGGCGTGAAATCCTTGCAGCTCTTGTCATCATATTCAAACTCTACTACTTTCTGCACCTCAACTCGACACGCAGGTGGAAGCAGCTGCCGCCCCTTGAAGTAGCTCGCCACGAGGCCCCTGGCCAGGGCAACCGGCGTCCCAAGCGGCAGAAAGGCCTCCGTCCGCCTACTTGACTGCCTCAAGGGCCCCGCATGTTCGCGAGAGACAAACAAGGTCAGCGAAACCTGAGGCCTTAAGTTGTAACGCTCGCCAACGAATCTGCCGTTACTAAGCTCCTCGATCTCATCCTCCTGATCAATCGAAGCCACAATAATGTCGGCACGATCGACCTTCTCTCTAGTTACATCGTCCGGAAACGCGCTGTTGAAATGGTGCAAGTACCAGCTCAGCGGCCACTGACGGTCCGAGAAAACAGAGATGCGGGTCTCGCGCCCCTTGATCCTCCCTGCTACTTCCTCGATCCGCGCCATCAGGTCATCGATCTCGCGGAACGTGTGGACGTAAACGATTGGCTCGGTGTTGTCGTCATATCGCACGAGTGCGATATCCCAGGCGAGCGCCGCCGACCACCAGGTCGCCCCGCCGAATGCGGCAATACAGACTGCGGCCGCTAACGGACGGCCCCTCAAAGCGCGCTGAACGCGACCTATGAAACATCCCGCACAGACGACCAGCGGGGTCATAATGTTCATCGTCAGCCAGGGCGTCTTGTAGGGAATGACCGAGTAGAGCGCGAACGTGAGCAAGGCCCAAATGGAAACGAAACGCTCAAACGTATCTCGCGAATGAAGCGCTCCGGCAAGCCCGAGCGCCCCCAGCATCAGCGCCAGCGGCTCCATCCGCCACAGGACTGGGATGAAGTAGAAAACTGGCTTGGCGTGGCCGCCAATCTCCACCCCTGTTCTCGTCCAGGCGGTAAAGGCCGCGAAGAAATCCGCAATCCCCTTGAAGTTCGTGAAGAATGACGAGAAGAAGACCACTATCGTCGCCCAGAAGAGAACCACCGAGGCGGCGAAGGCCAACGGATGCCGCCCAACGGTGGAGAGTAAGACCCGCGTGGGTCCACCGACGAGCTGCCGGACGACACCGACCGCGCCCGAGCGGCCCCGCCCGGCGCCCGTGCCGGTCGCAATCATGAATGCGAGCAGCATCACGATTGTGTGAAGCAGCGCTGTCTCCTTCGTTGTGAAGCAAAGAGCCAGCGATAATGAGGCAAGGACGAGCATGCTGCCGCGTCGGGTTCGGCTGAAACGCTCTGCGCAGAGGAAGAAAAGCAGCGTGAAGAAGACGAGGTGTATCTCGTGGATAAACTCACGACTGTAATAGACGAAAGTGGGCGAGGCCGCGAGTATAGCCGCGGCCCCGGCCGCGGGGAACTTCCCGAGTCGGTCCTTCAGCTGCCAAAGCAACACCACCGTCAGCATACCCAGGAGAGCGGGAAAGAAACGAAGCGCGAAGATGCTTCGGCCAAACAGTTTGACCGACACGAGAGCTAGGTAGTAGATGAGCGGCCCATGGTAGTTCTCCGGGCTGTAGCGGTAGAGGTTCCTCTCGACAAGCTTGTCCAGAAAGAAGCCATTGACGCCCTCATCGTGATGAAGCGGCTTGACCTCAAGGTCCCAGAAGCGCAGAAGGACGGAGAGAAGCGAGACTGCCACAAAGACGAAGAAGAATGTATCGTAGGCTCTCTTGTTCGTGCTCATCGAGGTTCTCCGAAAGCTGGCTTCGGTTTGCTCACATCAAACACCTTGACCGCATCAGAAGCGTAGATAGTCGAAAGCGCGCTCTCAAACGTCTCAAGACCCCCATCGCCATACAGCTCTCTTTCAACCTCACCATGGTAGATCAGTTGAACGCCGAACTCCGACAGTATGCCCCGCGCGACCTCGGGGTCCGTCGTTGTGAACAGCCGACTCATCTCGTATGACCTGTGATAAGGCCCACTGAATTCGTCCCGCCAGCCGGCCTCATGCCATCGCCACCCGATGACGGCGCAGTGCCCAGTGAAGGCCGCAATTCGCCCTGGCCAGTCATACGCTGAAGCACTCGCCTCGGCGATGACGACCTGACCTTGTATATTCTCCCGAAGCCACTTCGCGGCCGCGGCGTCCTGCGGGTACTTATTCCTGAACTCACGTTCCGCATCGAGCGTGTAGGGCTGTGAGAAAAGCTTGGTCCTAGAAATCGGCGCGAGCATCGGATACAGGGCCCCGGCGCCGAGACAGAAGATCACAAGCGCGTTGGCCGCTCGACGTGCGAAGGGAGTCAGTTGGCGGATTAAGTGCCGTCTGGCCACCCACATCGCATACGCCGCCGCCACCCCCCACAGAATCCACACGTGAAGGTAGAGCTTGAATACCGTATTCATCCGAGCCAGCCTCTCGGCATAAACATCCTGTACAAAGAACATCTCGCAGCTGAATGCGATCAACGCGCCGGAGATAACCAGGATCGTGAAGAAGTTGCCCCGCGAGACCGACCCTTTGCCGCACTCTGCTTCGCCCTGTCCAGACCAGAGCCTGCCTACGTAGAAGTGCTCAAGAATCGCGACCGGGATGATAATGAGAATCATAATCCACGTTGGCCTTCCGAAAGCCACGAACGCACAGGCGATTATGAACGTCGGGACCACCCAGCCGGCTCCAGATAGCGGCGCTTTTTGACCCACACGGGCCCGATGAATGGTAGCGATCGCCTCAAGGAGGATCGGCCCAAGCAGAATCCCAAAAACGACCAGAAAATCGGCGAAGTCTGTGCGCGTATCTACGAGGCGAATGGGACGTTTCTGGGATACCGAGGTTATGAAAGGCAGAAAGAGAGCGATTGCCCCTACAAGAACTGGGCCAGCGACTTTGATGAAGCTGGCGATGCGGACCGCAACGTTTCCCTTCAATAGGGGTAACATCGACACAACAACGATGAACAGAACGACCGACATCGATATGAAGTCCCACGCGTTAGTGACCAGGAGCGCGCCCCCGCACAGCGCTAGCAGACCTATGAGTCCGTATGGGGTCTTCGCGTGGGCTGAATCCCTCTGCGAGGGGTTGAGGCGCGCATTCAGGCAGAAGAGGAGGTTGAGCGATGTCGCGAAGAGCGGAAACGACAGGACATAGGCGTGCAGATCGCCCCACAGCAGGCTGAAGAAAGGGAACTCATTTATTGTGCCCGGAATGATCCTCGAGGCGCCGAACCAATCCAGAGACAGCGGGCTGTAAAATGCAAGGAGCTGTAGCAGAGCATCGAGGTTGCCAGCTATCCCCACCAGGAAGAGTGCAAGGAGACCATATAACGCGCGCCCTGTCATTGAGAGACCCAGCGCGAACACCGAGAGCCAGAATAAGGCGAATACAAGGCCCTTTGCAGGATTGTAGAAGGCAACTGGCGTCATGCCGCACAGCTTGGACACCGCTGCGGCGAGGACCTGGCCGAAGTAGTAGTAATTCATATTCTCACCCCCCATCCATACGTCCTTTGCGGGAAAGTACTCTGTCCTGGACACCGAGTTGAGGATGCCAATGTCCATCATCCCCTCTGAGCCCGGTTCTATGTCAGGATAGAAGCCAATCAGGAGGAGAATCAGAGCAAGGAGGACGATGAAAAGCGACTCGGTCAGCGCTATTGCTCGCAGCCGAGGTATTATGAGATCCGTCATCTCCTTGCGCCTCAGGAGTATCAACACTGCCGACGCTACGGCGAGAACCGCGACAGATGTCAGAATGGAGACTAATCCGAATGGGGCAATCTTGAGGGACGATGCCAGCCAGGCGCCATAGGTTATGAAGAGGGCGCCGAGGACCTTGCTAATGGCGTATCCCCGGTCGCGGAGTGATTTACATGGAAGTAGGACGACCGGCAGGGCTATGACGCCTAGACCAAAGCTGACAGCCCACAGCCTAATGAGGGCGGAGAAATAGCCAGTCATCGGCTCTTTTCCGTAGCTATGCGCAGACTTCCCCGAAGACTCGGAGGAGGTTCTCGCCCGCGATTTTTCGCACCGTCGCCTCAGGATGCCCCCTTTCGAGGAGGCGGTCTATTAGCACTGGGAACTTAGTGGCGTTCTCGAGACCCTCCGGCCCCATCGAGATGCCGTCGAAATCAGACCCAAAGCAGACGTGGTCATCGCCCACGATACCGAGAATATATTCCGTGTGGGTGATTACGTCGTCGATGGTAGCGCCTGGGTCGGACCTCAGGAACCCCCTGTGGAAGTTGATGCCGATCACACCGTTAGCGTATGCGATCGCGCGTATCTGCTCGTCGTCGAGGTTTCGCGGATGATCATGCACCCCCTTGGCACAAGAGTGTGACGCAATAAACGGCCTGTCGCAGGTCTCCGCAACGTCCCAAAACGTCCGCTCCGAGGCGTGTGATACGTCAACTATGATGCCCCGCTGGCACATTCTCCTGACCGCGCGGCGGCCCAGCGGGGTCAACCCGTACGGAAACGAGACGGCCTGAACCGCGGAAGCGGCCAGCCAGTTGGTATTGTTCCAGCAGAGAGTTATTATCCGGACCCCAATGTCGTGGCAAAGGTCAATCGAGGCCTCGCCCGGCGCGAGGCAGTGGGCGCCTTCGATGGCGAGCACGACGCTGGTCTTCGACTGCGAGAGGTTCCGCTCAAAATCGGAATAGGACCGTGCGAGAGCAACTGTTTCTGCGGCAAGCGACACGAACGACGCCAGATGCGCAGCAAGCGTCATTAGCCTTTCGCCGCCCCTTTTGGGTAGCGTGGAGACGCTCGTCCACAGCGCAAAGACCTCAAAATCGACACCACCCAACCGCAACTTCGGGGCGTCGATGTGGCAGTCCGGGTCATCGCAAGTCAGATCATGCCCGTCGAACGCCCTCAGCGCGGTGTCACAGTGTGCATCCGCGACGATCATCCCCTGGTGCATCAGTAAACATAAACCCGTCTGGTGTAAGTGTCGGTCGCTCCCTCAGGGTCCCTGACGCGGAGCATGATGTCATACGCGCCTGGGTCAGGGAACGAGTGCGTGGTCGTCTTTTTGGTCTGGTATGACGTGTCGAAGGACCCGTCGCCGTCGAAATCCCATTGGACCTCAAGCGTGCCTGTGGTCGCCTCGTCCTCGTCGAACGACCCAGACGCATCGAGGAAGAACACAGTCCCGACGGTGCCTGAGTCCGGGGTAACGGTGAAGTATGCGACGGGCGGGTTGTTGCCGGAAGCATCAACCGTTATCTTTTTTGAGTAGCGTCCCGTAGCCCCGCCTTCATCGAGAACCTCGACGACGATGGTCGGCTGCCCTGGCTCTTCGAAGCGGTGGCTCGCAGACTTGGTCGTCGTATAAGAGGTATCAAAGGTCCCGTCGTTTTCCCAGTCCCATCGCACCTGAAGCGTCGCGTCCGACCCATCCGGGTCCGTGCTGCACGAGGCGTCGAACGAGAAGTCAGTCTCGGTTGTTCCGGCCTCAGGGGTAACCGTAAAGCAGCCCGAGGGAGGCACGTTCCCCTCATCTACATCTATCGTCCACGTGGTCTGGTCGGTGGCGCCGCTTGTGTCCCTAACCTGAAGCCTGATGGTCTTTGTGCCAGCAGTAGTGAACCGATGAGTGGCGGTCTTGGTCGTCGTGAATGACGTATCGAAAGTGCCATCGTTCTCCCAATCCCACCGAACCTGAAGCGTCGCGTCAGTGCCGTCCGGATCGGTGCTGCACGATGCGTCGAACTCGAAATCTGTGGCCGTGTCGCCGGTGGGAGGGGTTACCGTGAAGCAGGCTACAGGCGGCTCGTTCTCGGCCTCGACCTCGATATCCCTCTGTGCGGTGTCGGTGTCCCCGGCCGAGTCCTTGACCTCCAGGACGATGGTCTTGGTGCCAGGCGTCGTGAACTGGTGGGATATCGTCGGGGACGTGAGATACGACGTGTCGTAGGTCCCGTCGCCATTGAAATCCCATCGGAACTGCAACGTTGCGAACGTCCCGTCAGGATCGGCGCTGCACGATGCGTTGAACGAGAACTCGGTCGCCGTGTTGCCGCTGTCTGGGGCCACTGTGAAGCAAGCGACTGGCGGGATGTTCGTCTCCTCAACGAAGATGAGCTTGTCATCGGTGTCGGTGGCGCCTTCAGGGTCCCTGACCTCGACCGTCGGCGTCTTGTAACCGGCGGTGCTATACGTGAAATACGCCACCTTCGAGTAACTGAACTGGGTGTCAAATACGCCATCGCCCTCGAAATCCCACCGGACCTGTAGCTGGCCGGGGTCAGCCGAGTCGGGGTCGCTGGAACAACTGGCGTCAAACTCGAACGCGGTCTGGGTAGTCCCCGACTGGGGGTCAATCGTGAAGCACGCGACGGGGGCCAGATTGCCCTGCTCGACCTCGAAGGAATGCCTCGCCTGATCGGTGTAGCTCTGCTCGTCCCGGACCTCGACCACGACGCTCTTGACGCCGGCTGTATCGAATTGATGATAGGCCTTTGGCTGGTTTGAGAAAGACGTGTCAAACGTGCCATCGTCCTCAAAGTCCCATCGGAATTCGAGCGTGCCAGCCGTGGATTCCCAGTCGGTTGAGCAGGAGGCGTCGAATGCAAACTCAGTGTTCGTATCTCCCGTGGAAGGCGTGAACTGGAAGCAGGCCAAAGGGGCGGTATTCACGACAGTTACTGAGCGAGTGGTGGTGGAACGGGCGTCCAGGGTGTCCGCCACCTCAAGCGTTATGGTCTTTTGACCCGGCGCATTGAAGTTCCGAGATGCTGTCTTGAACGTCGTGAAGTCGGTGTCGTATTCACCGTCGGACTCGAAATCCCAGCGCACTACGAGGTCCGGTGCGGGGTCCTCGAGGTCGTAGGAGAGCGAGGCGTTAAACGAGAATGCTGTCCTAACGGTGCCTTGCTGAGGTTGGGCAAGGAATGCGGCGCGCGGCGGCGTGTTGTTCACTTCCAGGCTTCTAATCGTTATGGTCCTTCCGCCGCTCGAGTCCAAGACCTCAAGCCCGACTGTGTGCGTCCCAACCTCCCCAAACACGCAATGCGTGATCTTCTCGAGGCTGAACTCAGTGTCGAACTCACCGTCGCTGTCCCAATCCCAGCGCACCTGAAGCGCATCGAGGTCGTCCTCAATATCGCTCGAGCAGCTTGCGTCGAACTCGAACTCCGTGATCACAGTGCCTTCCTGTGGCGTTATCGTGAGGCAGGCGATAGGAGTTATGTTTTGGACGAGAACGTCGCCCGCCGTTTGCCCAACGTCGCCATGAGTATCCAGGACTTGAAGCGTGGCTGTGTAAAGCCGCGGCCGGTCGTATTGGTAGTATGCAGTCTTGTCCTTTACGAACTCCGTCTCGAACACCCCGTCGGACTCGAAATCCCACCGCACCTGAAGCTCCTGGGCTGCGTCCTCGTAATCCGAGGACTGCGACGCATCGAAGAAAAACACCGTGCCCACAGTGCCCGATTCGGGATTGACGGTGAACGCTGCGGTTGGCTGAGCGTTGCTGACTGCAAGAACGTTCGTCCTTGTTCCGGTGGCGCCCTCCGTGTCCATGACAAGGAGGGTTACCTGCTTCTCGCCGGGGGAAGAGAACTTGTGATATGCGGTCTTTGCGAACGACAGCTCCGTTTCGTAATTGCCGTCGGACTCGAAGTCCCAGCGAACCTTCAAGTTATCCGTTTCGTCCTCCAGGTCCCACGAGTCCGATGCGTCAAACAGGAACGTAGTGGTCGAATCGCCGGTCAGAGGTGAGACGGCGAACTCGGCCACCGGGGCCGAGTTCTCTGCCTTGAAGGTGAAGATTATGGCATCGTCCGCGGTCGAGCCGCAAACGTTAAGCGCGGTCAGTCGCACCACCTCGGCCCCGAGCAGACCGTTCACGAGCTCAGTGATATATTCAAAGCCGAGATACCAGTTCTCGCCGTCGTAGGCCAGGGTCACGTCGTCCAGATTCGAGAACTCATTGAGGCAGAGACCCGACACACAAAGCGCCCCAGCAAACTCCATCGTTACGTCCTGTGTCTCGAAATCGTCGAGATTCAGAAGGACGATTCGGTCGTAATCCCACGCCACGAGCTCATCGAATTGACCGTAACGATGAACGACGGAAAGCCTCAGCGGCTGGAAGCCAAAGATGTCCGACATGAAATCCTCTATCGGCAGCGCATCCAGGGTCTCGAGGTCGCAGTAGGACATCAGGAGTGTGTCGGCGTTAAAGCCAATGTAACCATCTATCAGCGCATCGCCCCAAGCGTTGAGAGGGACAATGTTCGTTGGGGTGAAGCCGAATACGTCCTCGCACAAGTCCGTGACGTCGAGCACGTCCGACGCGGCGCCGTCGTAAAGACCTATTCTCAGGTGAAAGGCGCCCGCGCCCGTGGACATCAGCGCCACCAGCAAAAGCGCCGTTAAGATGCTGCTCAGTCTATTCATGGACATCCTCCATGCAAAAGGCTAGGTTGTATCTCAGATGACTTTGCTTCAGCAAACCCTCGTGAGAAGTCCTCATATCAGTAGCGCAAGCACCGCTTTCTGCACGTGCATCCGGTTTTCGGACTGGTCGAAAACGGCCGACCTCGGGTCGTCATGGACGAGCTCAAACGTTATCTCCTCGCCATAACGGGCAGGCAAGCAGTGCAGGATTATAGCATCCGGGGCCGCCCGCGACACCAGCTCGGTGTTGAGGCCGTAACCCGCGAAGTCCTTCTTCCTCTTGTCGGCCTCGTCTTCTTGACCCATTCCAGTCCACGTGTCCGTATAAACAACGTCGGCATCCTTTATGGCCTCTTTCGGGTCGCTCGTGATCAGTATCTCGCCGCCCTTCGCCGAGGCTTTCTCGCGCGCCTTTTCGACGATCCTCAGGTTCGGCTCGTAATTCTGTGGCGTGGCGACGCTGACGTCCATCCCAACTGTCCCGCAGCCGAGCATCAGCGAGTTCGACATGTTGTTGCCGTCGCCGATGAATGCGAGCTTGAGGCCCTCGAATTCGCCCTTTTTCTCCCATATCGTCAGCAGATCGGCCAGAACCTGACAAGGATGGTAGGTGTCGCACAACGCATTTATGACCGGGACGCTCGCATACTCCGCGAGGTCGGCCACAGTCTGATGCGCAAAGACTCTAGCCACAATGCAGTCCGCGTAGCGCGAGAGGACCTTCGCGACGTCGGCCACGCCTTCTCGCTCGCCCAGCTTGATGTCCCCTGGTGCCAGATATACAGCGTGAGCTCCCAGATTATTCGCGCCGATCTCAAAGGACACACGCGTCCTAAGCGACGGCTTCTGAAATATCATTGCGATGTTCTTCCCCGCAAGGAGCCTATGCTCCTCGCCAGCCAAATGCCTCATCTTGAGCGTCTGCGCGTATTCAAGTATCTGGATAATCTCCTCAACCGTGAGGTCGCCAAGCGTAAGAAGGTCGCGCCCCTTAAGCTTTACTGCCATTCTGCCTCCGATTCGACTGATTAAGTTAGCGGGAGCGGGAAATCAGCCACTCACCCGACCAATCCTACTAAACAACGTCAAACCATACCAAAAACAGCCTGCGGTTTCTCAACCTACGCTGCCGGCCGCCAAGATAGCATTTGCGAACATACACAGTCAAGTTGGCACTAGAGAGGAGGAGTTTTCGTAATAGTATGCGTTGGGGCGCTTGCACACGTGCTGGGCGGCTGATTTTGAGGGATTCTGGGCCCAGAAGCTCGCGCAATCTGGGCGGGAGGCGGGGACTATTGGAGAGTGATGCTTCAATGCCCTGAAAGGGCATCAGGTACGTAGCCGTGGGTTTCAACCCACGGATCGAGGCAGACAAAAATCCAATGACCCCAGAAGGCGTCGGACAATCTCGCTGAGATTGTCCGACGCCGTATGGCTGAGGGTCGTGTTCCCGCCCCAAAAACCCGCGTTTAACACGGGGCTACCCACGTGGCCCCCCATCAGGGGACTTTTGCC